>JAFGKN010000447.1 GCA_016928605.1 Planctomycetota bacterium
TGGACCCTCGCCCCGCGCCGGCGCGCGTGCTCGAGCGACTCCAGGATCAGGACGCCCGCTCCCTCCCCCATGACGAACCCGGTGCGGTTCCTGTCGAAGGGGCGGCAGATGGTCGCCGGGTCGCCGTGCGCACGGGAGACAGCTTTGAGGTTGCCGAACGTGGCGAGGGCGATGGGGGTGATCGTCGCCTCCGCGCCGCCGGCGACCATGACGTCCGCGCTGCCTTCCCGTATGCAGCGGGAGGCGTAGATGAGCGCGTCGTTTCCCGAGGAGCAGGCGGTCGAGACCGCGCAGGAAGGTCCCTGCAGCCCGTACATCAGGGCCACCTCGTTCCCCGCGACATCCGGCACGGCGGATGGCACCAGCGTGGGCGAGACGCGCCGCGGCCCCTTCTTCGCGATGATCTCGCACTGGATCTCGATCGACATGAGGCCGCCGATGCCGGTCCCGATGATGACGCCGGTCCTCTCGGGGTGGAAGGCGCCCTGAGTCTCCCCGCCGACCACCAGCCCGCTGTCGGCGAGAGCCTGGCAGGCGGCCGCCATCCCGTACTGGGCGAACAGATCGAGACGCCGGGCATCCTTCTGGTGGATGCCGAACTCCTGAGCCACGAAGTTGCTGACCTGCCCCCCGATGCGCACCTCGTGCTGGCTCGTGTCGAACCGGGTGACGGCCGAGATGCCGGAACGGCCTGCGCAGATGGCCTCCCAGAAGGTCTCCACGGAGTTACCGCAGGGTGTGATGCAGCCCATGCCAGTAACCGCGATCCACGTCATACAGGCCTCCTGCTACGCCAGCTCGAGACGCTCCCCGCCACCTGCAGCGCCGGGGGCGAACCGCTTGATTGTAGGGATGGTGAAACGAATTGCAACACCGAGGGATCTGTCCGCCGCTCCCCTCGCCCGCGGACCCGAGCGCCGTCACCGCCCTCCGGAGGCGGGGCGCCCGGGGGGTGCCGTAACAAGGCGATACGCTCTCCCCCGGAGGCCCGGGCCAGCCGAGGAGAAGTCATAAACCCAACAGGTAAAATCATCTGCGTTTTCTTCTGGACACCCGATGTCCGGTTTCGTTCCATCTCTTCGGCGAGGAGGTCCGCTAACTTGAGGACGTTTTCGGAAAGTCGAGACTTTTTTCTGGTGCTCCCGCCGCCGCCGGAGCCCTGGACGGGTCGGAGACGGAGGGTTGCCCTCGAGCGCCCGGCCTTCCCCGGCCTGGCGGCGGCAGCGGCAGGCGCATCCGCCCGCTCTTCCGGCGGCTGATCCCACCCCGCGCTGGTCGCCCGCCGGGCGAGCCCCCGGCGCGCCTTCGGATCGGCGGAGGCGTGCCGATGGACCGGGTGCCCCACGGCCCTGGGCCGGCTCCACCTCCCGAGCCCCCGCCGCGGCCCCGACCTGCCCGGGAGCGCGTCGCGCCGGGATGCCGGCGAGCGAACAAAAAAAGAAGGCCACCCGCTTCATCCGGGGGTGGCCTTCCCGGCTTCTGGTGACCCCATGCGGATTTGAACCGCAGTTACAAGGATGAGAACCTTGTGTCCTAGGCCTGACTAGACGATGGGGCCCTATGCGCAACCGGCGCTCGCGACCGGGCTCCGGCTCGCCTCGACTCCCTCGCGAAGAGAGCGCCGGGGCGGTCCTGTCCTCCGAAGAGCGGCCGCGGCGACCGAGGGCTCATATGATAAGGGGGAGCCGAAGGCCGTCAAGCCTCATCCGCGAGGTTCAGGTCCCGGGGGTGGACCGGCGGAGCCGGACCGCAGCCGGGAGGCTGACCCGCTCGCTGCCCCCGGGCGGCGGCGGGCGGAGCCGCGCCCGGGCCTCGCGCTCCCCGGACGCCTGGACGGTCCCCCGCGCCCGCATCCCCTCCCTCGATCCCGTCCACGGCCTCCCAGGCGTGATAGGAGCTGCGGACCAGGGGTCCTGCCACGACCTGCGAGAAGCCGAGAGCCAGCGCCTCCCGGCGGAGATCCTCGAACTCGTCCGGAGGCACGTGCCGGAAGACCTCCACCTGCCTCGCTGTCGGCTGGAGGTATTGCCCGAGCGTCAGGATATCGACCCGCTGCTCGCGGAGGTCCCCGAAGACTCCGAGAAGCTCCTGCCGGGACTCGCCGAGACCGACCATCAGGCTCGACTTGGTGAGCAGCGATCCGCGGCCCGGGATCTCTCCGGAGATGCCGCGGGCGAGCCGGAGCGTCTCGAGGGAGCGGCGGTAGTCGGAGCCCGGGCGCACTCGCCGGTAGAGGCGCGGCACCGTCTCGACGTTGTGGGCGAAGACGACGAGAGGAGAGCGGACGAGCCGCTCGATCAGCTCCGGCCGGGCGTGGAAGTCGGGGACCAGCGCCTCCACCCGGCAGCGCGGAGACAGCCTGCGGATCGCCTCGATCGTCCGGGCGAAGTGGCCGGCGCCCTCGTCGGGGAGGTCATCGCGGTCCACGGAGGTGAGGACGGCGTAGTCGAGCTGCAGGTCCTGGACGACCGCCGCGACCTTCTCGGGCTCCAGGGGATCCAGCGGCGGGGGCCGCCCCTTGAGCACCGAGCAGAACCTGCAGGTGCGGGTACAGATCTCCCCCATCAGCAGAAAGGTAGCCGTCCCGTGCCCCCAGCACTCCCCCATGTTGGGGCAATCGGCCTCCTCGCAGACGGTGTGGAGGCTGTGGCGCCGCAGCCGCTCGCGCAGGAAGCGGTACCGCTCGTTCTCCCGGAAGCGGACCTTGATCCAGGAGGGGTGCGGCGGACCGCCGCGGCGCGGCGAGGTCGGCGGAACAGGAAGGGGCGTCTGCCGCCTCGCGTCCGCCCGCGGCGTCTCCTCCGCCGGCGGCCTGCGGTCTCGGCTCGAGTGTGTGAACTCCGCTCCGCGCGGATCGGGCTGGCCATCCATGGGTAGTGATTGTAACACGAGCCCACCAGGAGCCGGCGATCCAGCTTCCGCTCGGAGGCGGGGCAGGAGCCTCCACGGTCCACGGAGCCTCACCGGCTTCGCGCCCCCCGCGCCGCCCACCGAGGTCCGCTCGCCGGGAGCAGCGCGGCCGCCAGCGCCGGGAGCCAGGCCGCCAGACCGCGTCGTGTGGACATGGCTCTCTTCCTCCAGGTCGGCAGGCCAGCCGGCTTCGCTTTCCCGGACCGTGTAAGGCGAGGCGTCGCTGCCGCCGCGAGGCGACTCCCCGCCTCTCGGGGAGCGATCGGCGCGAATCCCGAGAGTTCTCAGTTGAAACA
>JAFGKN010000448.1 GCA_016928605.1 Planctomycetota bacterium
CTCACCAACCCAACACGAGAATCATTCAGGAAGACGATCATGACTGACGCGGAACAGGAAAGAGCCCAGGGCTCGGCGGCGGAAGCCGTCACCACGGAGAGCCTGCTGGACCAGATTGTTCACTCCTCCGGCCGCCGGACCAAGGAGCAGCAGCTGGCGGTCCGCAGCCAGGCGGAGGAGTTCGCCCGCCAGATCGCCCAGGAGTACGCGGTCGGCGCGGATGCGGTCAAGGCGATCGACAGCGCCATCGCGCGCCTCGACCAGCTTCTCTCGGCGCAGCTCAACGAGGTGCTCCACAACGAGAAGTTCCAGCAGCTCGAGGCGACCTGGCGCGGGCTGAGCTACCTCGTGAGCCAGTCGGAGACGGGGGAGCAGCTCAAGATCAAGGTGATCAACATCTCGAAGAGGGACCTGCTCAAGGATCTCCAGAACGCGGCGGAGTTCGACCAGAGCGCCATGTTCAAGAAGATCTACGAGGAGGAGTTCGGCATCGCGGGAGGCTCGCCCTTCGGAGCTCTCGTCGCGGATTACCACTTCGACGTGAAGCATCCCGAGGACATGACCATCCTCGAGAACATGGCGGGCATCGCGGCCGCGAGCCACGCGCCCTTCATCACCGGCGCGTCTCCCGAGACGTTCCAGATGGACAGCTTCGAGCAGCTCGCCGACCCGCGGGATCTCTCGAAGATCTTCGACCCCAAGCTGAACCCGGAGATGATCCGCTGGAACACCTTCCGCAAGGAGTGGGAGGACGCGCGGTACGTCGGCCTCTGCCTCCCCCACATCCTCATGCGGCTGCCCTACGGGGAGAAGACCTGCAAGGTCGACCTCTTCAACTTCGAGGAGGATGTGACCGGCAGGGATCACGGCAAGTACCTCTGGGGCAACGCGGCCTGGGCGCTGGCGACGCGCATGAGCGACGCGTACGCGAAGTACGGCTGGTGCGTGAACATCACCGGGCGCGAGGGAGGCGGCACCGTGCAGGGCCTGCCGGTCCACACCTTCAAGACGGACACCGGCGAGAACGCCTACAAGATCCCCACCGAGATCGGCATCACCGACCGCCGCGACCGCGAGCTCGACCAGCTCGGCTTCATCCCGCTCTGCCACTACAAGGACACCGACTACGCCGTCTTCTTCTCGGCGCACTCGGCGCAGAAGCCGAAGGAGTACGACGATCCGGACGCCTCGGCGAGCGCGGAGCTCTCCGTGCACCTGACCTACCTGATGGCCGTCTCGCGCTTCGCCCACTACATGAAGGTCATCCTCCGCGACAAGCTGGGGACGCTGACCGAGGGGGAGGAGATCGAGGCCTACCTCAACCGCTGGTTCAACCAGTACACCCTGGCCAACCCGGAGGGGGCAGGAGAGCGCCTGAAGAGCGAGAAACCGCTCAGGGAGTTCTCGGTCTCCGTGAAGCCCGTGGAGGGGAAGCCGGGCTACTACGAGGCGGATCTGCGGCTCCGGCCGCACTACCAGCTCCAGGACATCAACATGTCGCTCCACCTGGTCTCCCAGGTGAAGAAAGGCTAGTAAGATCGGAAAACGGGCGTCCGGCCGCGGCCGCAGGCGCGTTGTAGAGGCAGAAAGCTGATCGTTCGACGCGCCACGGTGGTCGTGGGCGGCGGGAACTGAAAAGGGAACAGCGAATCAAGGAGTACGAACCATGGCATTCGACGCATACCTCAAGATCGAAGGAGTCGAGGGCGAGTCCAGCGACAAGAACCACGCCAAGTGGATCGAGGTGCTCTCGGTGAGCCACGGAATCTCGCAGTCGGCCACGGCCACCAGCGCGGGCGGCTCGACCTCCGGCGGGCGCGCCGACCACTCGGACATCACGGTCGTCAAGCAGATCGACAGCTCCTCGCCCGTGCTGCTGCTCGCGTGCTGCAACGCCAAGGCCCACAAGAACGCCACCATCGAGTTCTGCCGGGCCATGGAGGACAAGCAGGTCTTCCTCAAGTGGGAGCTTGCGGACGTGGTGGTCACGGGCGTCCGCCCCTACGCGGCCGGCGGATCGGAGTACCCCCAGGAGGAGGTCTCCCTCAACTACTCCACGATCAAGTGGACCTACACGAAGACGGACGTCACCGGCAAGGCCACGGGCGACGTGGTCGCCGGCTGGAATCTGAAGGAGAACGTGAAGATGTGACCCTCCGGCCGTGGCCTCCGGCCGAGCGGGGGCCGCGAGTCGCGCGGGCGCCGGGCCGCGGGCCGGAGACGGGAGCGATCCTGTCTCCGGCTCTCGGCTGCTTGTGTGGAGGGCGCGCCCGAGGGGAATGACCGACCGGGGAGGAGAGAGCCATCGCCCGCGAGATCTACCAGCCCACCATCCTGGACCGCCTCTGCCCGCGCGAGGGAGAGGGCAGCGGCGAGGGGGCCTCGTACGAGGAGATCCGCGAGAGCGTCCGGCGCGACCTGGAGGATCTCTTCAACACTCGCCAGGGTCGCGACGACATCCCCCCGCAGTTCTCGGAGCTGGCCCGGTCGATCGCCGCCTACGGCCTCCGGAACTTCAACTCGACGAACCTCGAGTCGCCCCAGGAGCGCCAGAACCTCCTGCGGGCCATCGAGCGGACCGTCCGAGCCTACGAGCCCCGTCTCGACCGCATCGAGCTGCGGGAGCTGCCGGGCACGCATCCGTTCGAGCTGCGGTTCGAGATCAAGGCGGTGCTGAGGGTGGCGGGCTACGAGGACCGGGTCGTCTTCGGGACGACGGTCCGCAAGGACGGCGGCGCGGTCGTCAGAGAGGACTGAGCGGTGCACGAGGAGCTCTTCCCCTACTACGAGCGCGAGCTCAACTACCTCCGCCGTTTCGGCGCCGAGTTCGCGGGGAAGTATCCGGACGTCGCCTCGCGCCTGCGGCTCGATCCGAACCGCTGCGACGATCCACACGTCGAGCGGCTCCTGGAGGGCTTCGCGCTCCTCGCCGGGCGCATCCGCCGCAAGATCGACGACGAGCTTCCGGAGATCACGGAATCGCTGCTCTCGCTCCTCTACCCGCACTACCTGGCCCCTGTGCCGCCGGTGGGAATCGCGCAGTTCCGGATCGATCCCCAGGCCGCGAAGCTGACGCAGAAGCACACGATCGAGGCGGGGGCCGTGCTCCGCTCCCGGCCGGTGCGGGGCACGACGTGCCGGTTCCGGACGTGCTATCCGGTGACGCTCTGGCCCTTCCAGGTGGAGAAGGCCTCGCTCTCGCGGTGGGAGGAGCACGTCACTCCGGAGCCGCGGGCGCAGTGGCGGGCGAGATCCGTCCTCGCGATCGACCTGAAGACCATCGGAGGGCTCTCCTTCAGCTCTCTGGGCTTCGACCGCGTGCGGTTCTTCCTCGGCGCCGAGCCGTCGGTCAGCTACGGCCTCTACGAGGTCCTGGGGAGCGGCGCGGTGCGGGTCGAGGTCACCGGCGGCGCCGTCGAAGGGAAGAGCGATGCCTCGTCCTCGGCGTTCCTTTCGCCGGAGGCCATCCAGCCGGCCGGTCTCGGCCTCGACGAGGGCGTCATCCCCTACCCGTCGAACTCCTTCCTCGGATACCGTCTGCTGCAGGAGTTCTTCGTCTGTCCCGAGAAGTTCCTCTTCCTCGACTTCGATCTCGCCGATGCAGCGGCGCAGATCGGCGCGGGCGACCGCCTCCGGATCCGCGTCTTCCTGGAGAGGATGCCCGATTTCTGGCAGGACGTGGATGGGAAGAGCTTCCAGCCCGGCTGCACGCCGGTGATCAACCTCTTCGAGAAGCACGCCGAGCCGCTCATCCCCGACCCCACGCGTCTCGAGCAGTTGATCCTTCCGGACGTGCAGAAGCGCGAAGCTTACGAGGTCCACTCGGTCGCCGAGGTCCACGCGACGAGCATCGAGACCGGCAAGACCCGGCGCGTCGAGCCGTTCTACTCGCTGCGGCACGTGCTCCGGCCGGAGGTCCCCTTCTACTGGACCGTGAGGAGGGAGCCGGCGCTCGACGGCGCCACGGACTGCTATCTCTCGCTCTCGACCCTGGCCGGAAGGCCCGCCGCCGTCGATGAGGAGACCCTCACGATACGCCTCCTCTGTACCAACCGCGATCTCGTCGCGCAGATCAGGTTCCAGGCGGATCCCCGGGGCGACTTCGACCTGGAGAAGGCGTCGCAGTTCGGGCCGGTGGTGGCCATCGTCCCGCCGCGCAGGGCCGTGCGGACGCCGATGGGCCGCGAGGACGAGCACTGGAGCTCGTCGAAGGACGACAAGTACTGGCGCGGCGGGCAGTGGAGGCTCATCTCCCATCTCGCTCTCAACCACCTCTCTCTCGAGAAGCGGGGGCTCGAGGCGCTGCAGTCGATCCTGCAGCTCTACGACTACCAGGAGAGCGACGCGACCGAGAACATGATCCGCGGCCTGCGCGGCATCGAGACGCGGCCCGCGAGCCGGATGTTCGGCGGGGCGCTCTGCCGCGGCCTCGCCATCGAGCTGGAGATCGACGAGAGCCACTTCGCGGGGACGTCCTACTACCTCTTCGCGGCCGTGCTCGACCGGTTCTTCGCCCTCTACGCGTCGGTCAACTCCTTCACGCAGCTCACGGTGAGATCGGCGACTTCCAAGAGGATCCTCAAGACATGGCCTCCGCGCGCGGGCGAGCAGGTGATCATCTGATCCGGAAGCTCCTCGAGGAGGGCTACCGCTTCGAGTACTTCCAGGCGGTGCGCATCATCGAGCAGCTCTTCCCCGAGCGGAGCCCCGTGGGAGCGGATGGTCCGCCGTCGAGGGAGGCCGTGCGCCTGCGGCCCACCCTCTCGTTCAATTTCCCCTCGAGCACGCTCTTCGAGGTGCTGGACCGGCGGGCCGAGGATGATGCGCCGCCCTTCGAGCTGCTCGTCCAGTTCATGGGGCTCTACGGCGTGAAGGGCGTCTTGCCGTGGCACTACACGCAGATGCTGCTGGACCAGGAGCGGCGGAAGCAGTATTCGCTGCGGGACTTCCTCGACATCTTCAACCACCGGCTGCTCTCCTTCTTCCACCGCTCGTGGGTGAAGTACCGCTATCCGGTGCAGTTCCTCCCGGACGGCTCGGACCGTCTCTCCCGCTACTTGCTCGCGTTTCTCGGCCTGGGCACGCGGGGGCTCCGGGGGAGGACGGGGATCCCGGACGCGCGCCTCCTCGCGTACGCCGGGCTCTTCGCCCAGCCGCGATCGGCCGCCGCGCTCCAGAGCCTGCTCGGCGACTTTCTGGAGACGAGGGTCCGGGTGGTGCAGTTCGACGGGGAGTGGGTCGCGCTTCCGCCGGCGGACCAGAACCGCCTCGGCATCTCCGGCCGCAACCACCGGCTGGGCCGGAGCCTGACCCTCGGGCGGAGAGTCTGGAGCCGCCAGCACAGGTTCCGCGTCGTCGTGGGACCGATCTCCGCGAGGCGCTTTCTCGAGCTGCTCCCCGGCCGCGAGGGATTCCGGCAGATGGCGGCGCTGACGCGGCTCTACGCCGGCCTCGAGCACGCCTTCTCGTTCCAGCTCATCCTCGAGCGCGGCTCCGGCCTGAGCGCCCGGCTCGGCGGAGGCGACGCGGCGTCGAGGCTCGGCTGGACGAGCTGGCTCGGAAGCGGAGAGCCTCCGGGGGGAGAGCGGAGCGCCGTCTTTGCGGGAGAGACGAGCCCTTGACGGATGCGGGTCGAGCGACAGGATGGCAGTGGCATGCCGGGAAGACGGAAAGCTGACGCCAGCGAAGCAGCAAACCAGCGAATCAGACAGTTTCTTGCTGAGGAGGGAAGGAGATCATGATCCGCCTCGAGTACGGAGTCCTGCTGAAGAAGCTCAACGATCACACCCGGAGAGCCCTGGAGGCGGCGGCCGGGCTGTGCGTCACGCGGACGCACTACGATCTGGAGCTGGAGCATCTACTCTTCAAGCTCCTGGAGGAGGAGAGCGGGGATCTGCCGCTCATCTTCCGGCACTACCGGGTCGACCACACGAGGGTCAAGAAAGCTCTCGACGAGATGCTCGAGGGCTTCAAGCGGGGCAACTCCTCGACGCCTCTCCTCTCGCCGCGGATCCCGCGCATCGTGCAAGATGCGTGGCTCCTCGGCTCGGTCGACTTCGGAGCCTCGGCCGTGCGCTCGGGGCACCTGCTCCTGGCGATGGTCGCCGCCGAGGACGCGCCGCCGCTCGTGCGGAAGATTCCGGGCGAGTTCAACAAGATCTCGGTGGAGGATCTGCGCAAGAATCTCCCCGAGATCGTGAAGAGCTCCCCGGAGGATGATGGAGCCCCTCTCTACGCGCCGGCGGCGGCCGAGGGAGCGGCGGGCGGCGGAGGTCCGATCCCCGCCGGCAAGCAGAAGGCGCTCGCGCAGTTCACGCTCGACCTGACGCAGCAGGCGCGCGACGGGAAGATCGATCCGATCGTGGGGCGCGACAGCGAGATCCGCGACGTGATCGACATCCTCATCCGCCGGCGCAAGAACAACCCGATGCTGATCGGCGATGCGGGCGTGGGCAAGACCGCCGTCGTGGAGGGCCTGGCGCTCCGGCTCGCGGCCGGCGACGTCCCGGACATGCTCAAGAACGTCTCCCTGCGCACGCTCGACCTCGGCTCGCTGCAGGCCGGCGCCGGCGTCCGCGGCGAGTTCGAGAACCGGCTGAAGAACGTGATCAAGGAGGTGACCGCATCCCCGCAGCCGATCATCCTCTTCATCGACGAGATCCACACGCTGATGGGCGCGGGTGGGCCCGCCGGCGCGGGCGACGCCGCCAACCTGCTGAAGCCCGCTCTCGCCCGAGGCGAGCTGAGGACGATCGGAGCGACGACGCGCTCGGAGCACAAGCAGTTCATCGCGAAGGACGCGGCCCTCGACCGGCGCTTCCAGACCATCGAGGTCGACGAGCCGGGCATCGAGAACGCGAGCCGCATGATCCGGAGCCTCGCTCCCCGCTTCGAGGGCCATCACGGCGTCCGCGTGCTCGAGGACGCCGTCAGGAACGCGGTGGTGCTGAGCAGCCGCTACATCACCGGCCGGCAGCTTCCGGACAAGGCGGTCGACCTCCTCGACACCGCGTGCGCGCGGGTGGCGCTCGCGATGACCTCCACGCCGCCCGACATCGACGACGCCCAGCGGCAGAACGACCATCTCGATCTCGAGATCCAGCGCCTCGAGCGCGAGCTGCGCACCGGAGAGTCCTCCGACCAGGAGGCGCTCGATGAGCTGAAGGCGAAGCGGAGCGCCGGCGCGGAGCGGATGAAAGCGCTGCAGGCGCGGTGGACGGAGGAGAAGAAGCGCGTGACGGAGATCCGAAAGGCGCGCGACGAGCTGGAGAAGGCCGAGGGCGCCGATCGCCAGGCGCTCCAGGAGAAGATCGCCGGCATGATCCGCGACCTGGAGCAGATCCAGGGCGAGGAGCCGCTCGTCAACGTCGCCGTGGACGGCCAGGCGGTGGCCAAGGTCGTCTCCGCATGGACCGGCGTGCCGGTGGGGAAGATGGTGCGCGACGAGATGCAGAGCCTCCTTGCCCTCCGGGAGCGCCTCGGCGAGCGGGTGATCGGCCAGGAGCACGCGCTGCGGATCATCGCCGACCGGCTCAAGACCGCCCGCTACAACCTGCAGAGCCCGGACCAGCCCATCGGCAGCTTCCTGCTCGTGGGGCCGAGCGGCGTCGGCAAGACGGAGACGGCGCTCGCCCTCTCGGACGTCCTCTTCGGCGGCGAGCACAACGTCATCACGATCAACATGTCGGAGTACAAGGAGCAGCATTCGTCGGCCCGCCTCATCGGCCCGCCGCCGGGCTACGCGGGCTTCGGAAAGGGAGGCGTGCTCACGGAGAAGGTCCGCCACCGGCCGTACAGCGTCGTTCTCCTCGACGAGATCGAGAAGGCGCATCCGGACGTGAGGGAGTTCTTCCAGCAGGTCTTCGACAAGGGATTCCTCGCCGACACCGAGGGCCACATCGCCAACTTCCGCAACACCGTCATCATCATGACGGCGAACATCGGCGGCGAGGTCATCCTCGACAAGTGCTACGTCGAGGACGAGGAGGGCAACGTGAAGGAGGCCGAGCCGCCGCCGAGCCCGGAGGAGCTGATGGACGGCCTCCAGGCCGAGCTGCTGCGGAAGTTCTCGGCCTCGCTGCTCGCGCGCTTGACGGTCGTGCCCTTCTATCCGATCCGCGAGGACGTACTGAAGCAGATCACGCGGCTCAAGCTGAGGCAGATCGCCGACCGGCTGGCGGTTCAGCACCGTATCGCCTTCGAGTACTCGGACGCGGTCGTGGACCAGATCGCGAGCCGCTGCACCGATGTCCAGTCGGGCGCCCGGAACGTCAACCACATCGTCGCCGGCACGATCCTGCCGGAGGTGGCGCAGACCATCATCGGACGCCTCGCCGACGGCCAGGAGACGAGGAAGATCACCCTCGACGTGGCCGAGGACGGCAACTTCATCTTCCAGCCGAGCTGACGGCGGAGAAGGAACCCAGGAAACGAAGGGGTGCTGGAGTGCGGGGAGGCAAAGGAGGAGATCATCGGACTTGCGATCCAGGATCCTGTCAGGAAGAGAATCCTCGTGGAGGTGATGAACATCGAGCGGTCGGTGGAAGCAAGAGACCGTGGATGGCTCCTCAGGAAGTCCTCTTCTTCTCTTTTCCTGGATTCCTGGATTCCTGGTTTCCTGATCGAATCTTCTCGGTGAGGCCGGAAGAGTTTCTTATGGATAAGGAATCCAGGAAAGCAGGAAAGGAAGGGATGCTGGAGTTCGGCGAGCTGACCGAGAAGATCATCGGTGCCGCGATCGAGGTGCACAAGACACTGGGTCCAGGCTTCGTTGAATCGATTTACGAGGAGTCTTTGGTGATCGAGTTTGGCGAGCGGTCAATCTCTTTCCAGCGACAACTTGTTGTTCCGGTTTTCTACAGAAGCCGGCAGGTCGGCCAGCACCGCCTTGATCTGCTCGTCGAAGGAGAGATTGTTGTGGAGTTGAAGGCTGTCAGGAGCTTTCAGCCTCTGCATCTGGCGGTCACGAGGTCCTATCTGCGAGCAACCGGACGGAAACACGGCCTCCTCCTGAATTTCGCGGCTGCCGTTTTGCAGGTCAAGAGAGTGCTGGCAAGCTGAGCTTCTCTTCCTGATGACCTGGCCAGGTCTCTGGTGTGTCGCACCTCCAATTCTCGTGGAATACGGGATCATGAACATCGCCATCATCGGAGCGCCCCTCGACCTGGGGTCCAACCGGCGCGGCGTCGATATGGGACCGAGCGCGATCCGCATCGCGCGCCTGCAGGAGCGGCTGCGCGAGCTCGGCCACGAGGTGACCGACCTGGGCAACGTGCCGGCGCCGGAGGCGGAGACGCGCGAGGCGCGCGACGTGCGGATCCGCTTCGCCGAGGAGATCGCCGAGGTCTGCGAGGCGCTCGCGGTCAAGGTCCGCGAGGCTCTCGAGGCGGGATTCTTCCCTCTGGTCCTCGGCGGCGACCACTCGGTGGCGATGGGCAGCGTGGGCGGCGCCGCCCGCTTCTACC
>JAFGKN010000449.1 GCA_016928605.1 Planctomycetota bacterium
GAGGAAGAATTATCTCCCCGGGAAGCCGCCGGGTCAAGTGGCGGCGCGGAGAAACGGAAGCCTTGCGCTGATTGGGCTTTATGCGGCAGGCGCACTCGACAAGCGAGAGTCATCTGCCGAGTGCCCACATGTCTCCTGTCAGCCCTGACGTTCAAGCGTTCGGCAGATCTTCAGCTTCCATCAGACGAGCTCCGTGGTACACGGTCAACACCTGAACCTGGTCGTCGATGAAGCGATATATGATCCGGTAGTTGCCGAGCAGAATCTCCCGGAGGCTCCGAATCCGAAACTCTGGAACAACCCGGCCGGATTCGGGATGAAGGGCAAGACTGTCCGTCAGTTGGAAGGCTCTCTGCGCGAAGATCGACGCGTAGTGCCGTGAGTCGCGCGCGATAAACTCGCAAATGGCCGCAAGGCTGTCGAGAGCTTCAGGTGTCCAGCTTACTCGAGCCATTTGGACATTTGCTTCTTGGCATCGTCCTGTGGAATGAGGCTACCGCTGTCGGCCTGCTCGAGCCCCCTTTCTACCTTGTACAGAAGGACAAGACGCTCGAAGGCATCCTCGATGGAAGCGTCGTCCGGAAGCTGCTCGATGGCCTTGAGAATCTGGGCTTTGGTCTTCATTGGCAGGGGACTCCTGATAGACGACCATCATAGCCCCGTCATCGCGATAAGTCGAATCATCGCAAGCCGAGACTTTCCAGGAAAAGACTTGCAGCCTGGATCGATTCAGACCCCGTCACAGGAAGTCGCTCCTGCGGAAGAGCGCGACGAGCTCGATGCCCTCCTCCCTGAGCTTCTCCTCGCCTCCCTCCTGGCGGTCGACGATGACCATCGCCACGGCGGGCCGCACGCCCGCCTCCTCGACCAACGCGTCGCGGGCCTTCAGCAGCGAGCCGCCCGTCGTGAGCACGTCGTCGACGATCGCCGTCGCCGGCGGAGGGGCGCTCTCGTCGGGGCGGAGCGGCGGACCCTCGATCATCTTCTGCGTGCCGTGCCCCTTCCTCTCCTTGCGGACGAAGAAGAGCTTGAGGGGGACGCCCTTCTGCCAGGCGAGCACGCCGATCGCGCTCGTGATCGGATCGGCGCCCGATGTGAGGCCGCCCACCGCCTCGATCCCGCGCGCCTTCACCTCCTCGAGGAAGAGCTCGCCGAGGAGCGCGGAGCCCTCCGGGTCGAGCGACACGAGGCGTCCGTCGAAGTAGAAATCGGTCACCTTCCCCGAGCTGAGCGTGATCCGGCCTGTCTTGATGCAGCCGGCGAGCTTCTCTCTCAGCCGCGCTCGGACATCGTCGATGGAAAGCGCCTTCGCCGCCGTGTGAGAGTCTGTCATCCGCGCCTCGCCTCCTCGTCCACCTCGTTTTGCCCCTCCCGACTCCGCGTCTCGCTCCGACTGCGCCCCGCCGCCCCGGGCTCCGATTCCCCCCTCGAGCCTCGCCTCTTCTTCGTCCACCTCGTCCTCACGCTCCGAGCGTCCTCGGGCACCTCGTCCTCACGCGCCTCGCCGGCTCTCGCGGCCCTGTCCCGCCGCGGGAGGCGCTGGCGATTGCACCGCGCCCGACGGGCAACTCCCGCGGGGCGCTCGCAGCTCCCGCGCCGCGCCCGCGGTCTCGACGTCCGCTCCGCCGCTCAACGGAGGTTCTTCTCGAGGCGCAGGATATTCCCCGAGCCCGCGTAGTCGATGCGGTCGGTACAGCGGGACATGAGAAGGATGCCGAGGCCGCCGCGCGCTCCAGCCTCCAGGATCCGTCTCTTCGCCTCCTCGAAGGCGTCCTTGCCGGCCACGCGCTGCAGGTAGTACTCGAAGTCGAAGCCCTCCCCCTGATCCTCGATGAGCACCGTCACCTTCTGATGGTCGACGAGGAAGTTCACGTCGATCGTCTTCTCGTGGGAAGAGCGGTTGCCGTGCACGACCGCGTTGTCGATCCCCTCCTTGACCGCCGCGTAGAGCGCCGTGGCGCCCTCGGCATCGCCGTAGCCGCGGTGAATCACCCTCTCGCAGAGCCGGTAGGCCTTCTCCACGTTCTCCGGCCGGCTCGCGAACTCGAAGTGCACCTGCTGCTGGAAGACCTTCCGATCCTTCGGCACCCGAGCCAGCTCGGCCTCCGTCAGCGAGAAGAACTCCAGCGTCTCGAAAGGGTCGACGAGATAATCGTTCTCCCAGATCTTGAAGTCGACCGCCCGCTTCACCTCGACCCCCCGCCCGTACAGCTTGATGATCGAAGTGAGACTCCTCTCCTTCTCGATCTTCACCCGGTTGATGAACTCCCCACCCGGATCGCACCGGTCATCGACGACCACCAGATCGGGATAGACCTGGTCGAAGACATGGAGCGCCTCGCCGACGTGGTGCACCAGATGGTAGCGCCCGTTGAAGCGGCCGAAGCGAAGCTGGAGAATCCTCGTGAAACGCGTCTTGGAGGGCGTGAGGACCATGACGGTGCCCTTTTCCCGTCCATCCTTGCCAGGCGCCTTCAGAACGATCGTGCGGCGCGCCGTCGCCACGCCGGCCGCGCCTTCACCGCCGCCTCCGGCTCGCGTGCCGATCCCATCATCCACTGAGGGCAGCGCGGGCACCTTGCCCTTGATGTAATCGCGCACGTAAGCGTGCGCGTCCGCGAGATCCTTCGTGAAGGGGATCAGGTTCGTCACGCCGAGAAGATGCATCGAGATACCGACCGACTGGGCGACCCCCGCCAGGCAGAGAAGTCCTCCCCGCGATCGGTAGAGCTCGTTGTGGCTGATGAGCGCGCTGATGCCCGAGCTGTTGATATAGTGGACCTCGGCGAAATTGACGAGCAGGAACTTGAGGTTCTGAGCCGCCGCCTTCTGGAGCGCCTTCTCGAACGTCACGAAGTTCGCAGCGTCGATGAAGCCGTTGAGCGCGAGCTCGACGACCGGAGTCGCCGGGTCGCCGTCGAGCGGTTTTCGGAGACTCCTCGACGATAGCTGGGGCATGGCGGTTCGGGATCCGTAGGGGAGTCGAGA
>JAFGKN010000450.1 GCA_016928605.1 Planctomycetota bacterium
CGTCTCGCCCGGAGGGCAGTCGGGGAACCGGGGATCCGAGTGGAGGCACGGGACCGGCGGGTTGGCCCACGTCCGGTCGAAGGGATGCCAGGCCGTGATGATCCACCGGAGCCCGTCGTCCGAGCGCGCCGCCGCGTAGGGCGGCGCGAGGACCTTGTTCCGGTTCGTCTGAGCGGAGAAGCCCCGGGCGGCCTGGAACAGGATGCAGTTCTGGACCCGGAGCCCCGTGAGCGTCGCACCGGTGCCGTTCCGGATCCACATCTCCATCCGGACGGCCTCGCGCCCCGGGACGACCTTCGTGCCGAAGGCGATGCCGCCGGGGAGCGAGCGCTCGAAATCCAGGGATCCGTCGTCATGCCGCGTCCACTCGAGGCGCGGCAGCTTCTCGCCGCGCGCATCCCAGATCGTCGGCACGTGCGTGTGGGCGAGGTAGAGGAGACCGAGGTTCGAGAAGATGGCCTCCGGCACGTCGACGACGAAGTACCCCGCGGAACCGGCGGCCGCCGGAGTCGAGGATCCGCTCCGGTCCGCGGCTCCGCCGTCCCACGGAGGGAAGACGCTGATCTTCGTCTCGCGCTGCGGATCGATCGCGCCATCGAGGAAGCCGGCTCGCGGATGCCTCCCTCCCGGGTAGGGCAGGACGAGGATGGGCGAGTCCTTCGGACGCGAGGGCCGCGTCGCCTCGGAGATGCCGAAGCGGCGGAGCGCCGCATCGATCTCGTCGAGGCCGAGGCCCGTCGCGGCGCGGATCTCCCGCGGCGTGTAGCGGTGGTGCCAGACCATGGTCTCGAGCCAGAAGCGCAGCTCGGCGTCGCTCGTCGGCCTCCGGCCCTCGCGCTCCACCTCAACCGAGTCGTCGCGCGCGGCGATCTTCTCGTAGGCGGCGAGGGCTCTCTCGTACTCCGCGATGCCCTCTTCCGGCACCACGCCTCGGCTGCGAGCCAGCTCCTCCCGCATGCGGTGGGCGAGGAAGTCCCTCTCCTCGGCCCGCGGCCGCAGGGGCCGGCCCGGGATCTCGATCCACCACGGCGCCGAGTGCGCGAAGCGAAAGCGGCCGCCGGGGCGGTCCTCCCACGCGCGGACGGCGATCCAGCCACTCTCCTCGATGCCGACCTCCTCCGCGAAGGAGCTCTCGTGCGCGCCGGCCTCGGTGCGGCGGTTCTGCGGCATGTAGGTGCGCCAGGGGAGGCCGTTCCTGACGACCTCGATGAAGGCGAGCGGCTCCTCGCTCACGACGCTCCCCGCGATGCGGAGCTTCGCCGGCGCGGCGGCCTCCCGGAAGGTCTCGCCGGGATCGCGGCCATCGACGGTCGCGAAGAGCATCGGCCCGGTCGTCACGAAGCTCCGTCCTTTCGCGAGCCCGGCGAGCCACCCCTCGTAGCTGAACCCGTCCGGCAGGCGCACGTACACGCGGCTGAAACCCAGCGGCACGGGGTGAACGCCGCTCGCCGTGCCAGCGGTCGGGCTCAGCCGGAAGCCGCAGTCGAGGAGCGCATAGTACATGCCGAGCGTGTAGCCCACCCACTCCCGCTCCCCGCCGTGCTTCCCCCCGAAGGGCGGCTGGAGAAGCGGCGGCGCTTCGGAAACCCATCCGGTGAAGCCGAACTCCGTCCTCCAGACGTGGTTGTTCGCGAGCTCGTAGAGGGTCGCGCCGGTCGCGTGGGGAAGGCAGAAGGAGAACGGCCAGTCGAGCTTGTCCATGTCGAGGAGGGCCCCCTCGGCCGCCGCCTTCCGGGCGACCGGGCCCCAGGGCGGGACGCCCTCGTCGAAGATCGACCGGTGGCCGAGCAGGAACAGAGCGCCCAGCGTGTGCGCCTTTCCGCCGACGGAGACAATCTCGTACTCGGTGTTCCGCGGCCAGATGACGTGGCTCTCGTCGAGCGAGATGAGGCCCTCGGGCACCTCCCCCGCCGCGCTGCGGTCGCCGGCGGTCGGCGGGGTGAAGGCTTTCATGATCCAGAACGTGAGAGGGAAGGAGACATTCAGATCCTCGGAGATGGCGACGTTCCGGAGCTCGTCGATGGTCCGGTGGACGTGGGTATCGCCCGAGTACCAGCCCCGGGCCGCCATGTCGATCCAGCGGCGGAGCTTCACCTCGATCTCGACGGGCCCGGCGCCCACGGCCACGTCGCGGCGCTCGGGGAAGTACTCCTTCCCCCTCTCGACGGTGATGGTGTAGCTCCCGGGCGCGAGGTCGGCGACGAAGGGGTGCGCGGAAAGGGTCGCGTGGAACTCGACGGCGCTCTGGTTCACCCAGTTCCGCTTCTCGTAGCGCACCGCGGTTCCCTCCGGCGCGTCCGATCGGGCGAAGTGCCACGAGCCGGCGGGGCCCTCGATGTAAATCCTCGCGGCGAGCGGCTCACCGGTCCGCGCGTCGACGACCCTGCCGCGGAGCTCGCGCGTCACGGGCGCCTCGCCCGCACCGCTGCGGGAGGCGGGTGACGAGACGGCGCGTGACCAAAGAGCGACGAGAAGCAAGAGCGCGGAACCTCGGAAGGCCCTTGTGAGCATCATGATCCACCTCCACTCGAGAACCGGGAGTATCCATCACAGTCGCCGGCGCAGCTCCGCGACGTCGATGCCGACCTTGCGCATCCACGTGTAGAGATTGGAGCGCCGGATGCCGAGCCGCTCCAGCATGCGAGGGACGTCTCCCCGCGTCTCGAGGAAGAGCTTCTCGAGATAGCTCTTCTCCAGCTCGCGGCGCAGCTCTCCGAGGTCGCGCCCCTCGAGGAGCCGCTCGGGGAACAGGCCCTGGCGCAGGGGAGGGGAGAGAAGGGCGACGATCCGCTCGCGAGTGATGACATCGCCCGGCGAGACCTCGACGAGGAGCCGGACGGCGAGCGTCTCGAGCTCGCGGACGTTCCCCGGCCACTCGCGGGCGGCGAGGCAGTCCATCGCGTCCGGGGAGAGGCGCGGGGCCTGCCGCTCCATGCGCCTCCCGTGATGCTCGAGGAAGTGGAGGAAGAGCGGAGGTATGTCCTCGCGCCGGTTCCGCAGGGGCGGCACCTGCAGCTCCGCGCCGCTCAGCCGGTAGTAGAGATCGGCGAGGAGGCGCCCGGCGCCGATGGCATCCTGCGGCTCGATGCTCGATGAGGCGAGGAACCGCACGTCGACGAGCCTCGTGTCGAGGCTGCCGAGGGGGCGCACCCGGCTCGAATCGATGACCGCGAGCAGCTTCTTCTGCAGAGGGATGGAGAGATCGGTCACCTCGTCGAGCAGCAGGCTTCCGCCCCGCACGTGCTCGAGAAGCCCGGGGCGCGACTCCTCCGCGCCCGTGAAGGCTCCCGCCTCGTAGCCGAAGAGCTCCGACTCGAAGAGCTCGGCCGGCAGCGAGGCGCACGGGAGCGCGTAGAAGGGACCGCCGCGCCGCGCGCCGGTCCGGTGGATGATCCGTGCCGCGAGCTCCTTGCCCGAGCCGGTCTCGCCGATGATGAGCACCGGCAGGTCCACGGCCCGCAGCCGGTCGATCGACTCGAGGAGGTGCAGCGACGCCGGCGACCGCCCGATCCAGTCGGAGAACGCATCGCCGCGCCGGCCGCCGGCGATCGCGGGAGTCGACGCGGACTGCTCGACGCGCGCGCGGAGATCCTCGAGGCTCCGGAACCGGCCGTGGGAGAGATACCGGGCGCGCCAGGCCGAGGGGATCGACCGCAGGACGAGATCGCGCGCCTGCAGCGAGCGATGGAGATGGTGGCGCGCGCCGTCGCGGTCGCCCTGCCGCTCGGCCCGCCGCGCGCGCAGCAGCTCGATCCTCCACTCGAGCTCCGGAAACGACTCGCCCACCACCGCGGCGTCGGCTTCCTGGAGACAGACGTCGCAGCGGTCGAGGTCTCCGAGGAAAAGGGAGGCCTCCGCCCTCGCCAGCGGCTCGAGGACGCGCAGGAGGCGGTGCTCGCTCTCCGGCTCGCGCTCCATCTCCACCAGCAGCGAGCGCACCCGCGCCGTCCGCTCCGCCGCGAGGACCTCGAGCAGCAGTCCGACCCTCGCGAGCCGCGCGCCCGCGGGGATGCCGATCGCCGCGAAGGCGCGGCGCGCTCCATCCAGCAGCGACTCGTCCGAGCTCTCGCCGCCGCCGGCCGCCGCGATGAAGAGGTCGTTCCAGGCCTCCAGCAGCGCGAGGGCCGTGCGCGGCGCCTCGCGCAGCGCCTTGCGGGCCCCCGCGATCCCCTGCGGCCGGCCGAGGATCGTCTCGAGGAGCAAGAGCCGGCTCGCGGCCATGCGCTGCAGGATCGCGGAGCCGGCTGCTCTGGCGCCAGCGAGAACCCCGCGGAGGAACCGGAGCGCCTCGCGGTAGTTTCCGCGGGTGAGATGCGCCTCCGCGAGGTAGACCTCGCCGAACCGGCAGAGGTAGGCATCGCCGAGCTTGCGACCCAGCGGCAGCGCGCGGCCGAAGGCCTCCGCGGCCGATCCCATGCGCCCCAGCAGGTGATCGACGAGCGCTCCGGAGATGCCCACGGAGAACTCTAGCCTCTCTCCGGGATGCTGGCGCAGGAGCCGGCGCGCCGCGTCGATCGAGTCCCTCGCCGCATCCGCGTCGCCCCTCTTGGCGGCGATGACGGCGAGGTTGCAGGAGGTCTGGATCCAGGCCTGGCGCTCGCCCGACGCGGCGATCAGCTTCTCCGCGGCGCGAAAGGCGCGCCCGGCGCGGGAGAAGTCGTTCAGCTGGTTGTAGACGATTCCGAGGTTGTTGAGGATCGACGCCCGCTCCGCCGCCGCCGAGTGGCGTCGGGCGAGAGCGTGCGCCGCCTCCAGCTCGCTGCGCGCGTCGGCGAGATCCATGCGGCGGAGCTGCAGGTGGCCGAGGCTCGCCCGCAGCGTGACCTCCATGCGGAGGCGAAAGCCGTCCGGGTCGTCGACGTCTCCCCCGAGCAGCTCCAGTCCCTCGCGGCAGAGGGACTCCGCTCGCGCGTACTCGCCGCGGAACGTGTGGTACTCCGCCATCTCCGAGAGGATGAAGACCAGCTCGCTCCGGTCCGCCAGCTTCTCCGCGAGCCGCCGGGCCTCCTCGAGCAGCGCCACGGCCTTCTCCGGCCGTCCCGCGCGGTGGTAGTGGACTCCGAGCCGGCGGCGCAGGCGCACGGCCTCCTGCGGGCTGAGGTGCTCGCGCTCCTCGTCGAAGACCGGCTGGAGATCGGCGATGCCCTCGAGGTGGTCTCCCGCGCGTGCGTGCACATCGCTGATCCGCTCGGCCAGGCGCAGGCGCCACTCCCGGCTCCGCTCGCGAGCCATCGCCTCCTTGAGCAGCCGGACGGCCGCGTCGAGCCCACCGCCGGCCTCGAGCCGGTCGGAAGCATCGAGCGCCGCCTCTCGCGCCTTCCGGCCGCCACCCGCGGCCAGCAGGTGGCGGGCCCGCGCCTCGAGCCTCCGCGGGTGCGGATCCCGCGAGCCGAGGAGCCACTCCGCCGCGCGCCGGTGGATCCGGCTCCGCTCCCCAGGCGCGACGCTTCCAGAGAGCTCGCGGGTCAGCTCCGGGTCGTTCAGGTAGTAGAGACGGCAGCGGCCCCTCCTCGACGAGACGACCACCTCCGCGCGAGCCAGCCGGCTCAGGAGCGCCGAGACCTTCTTCGGATCGAGGCCGCTCGCGGCGGCGAGCTCGACCGCCTCGACAGGGCGCTCGATCACGGCGAGCGCCCGCAGGATCCGCAGCGAAGCATCGTCGCCCCACCGGCTGGGATCGAGGCGCCCGCGCGGCCCGGCCAGCGACTCCGGGATGATCACGTCGGCGGGGATGCTCCCCGCCGGCCCATGCTCGTCGATCAGGGCGCGGGCGAGAAGGCGCAGCCTCAGAGGAATGCCTCGAGCCTCGCCGGCCAGCCGCGCCAGCAGGGAGTCCGGCGGTTCGAGTGGACGCATCAGCGTCCGCAGCAGATCGCGCGCGATGCCCGGCGAGAGCGGCCGGAGCCTTCGCAGCGACTCCTTGGCCGCGCCGGCCGCCGCAGACCTCCCCGCCGGCGGATCGCGGCTCGTGACGATCAGGGCCAGGCCGCGCTCCGAGCCGCCGCTGGCCGCCGCCCGCAGGCCGGCATCGATCAGCGCATCGATGAGCAGGCGGCTCTCCCGGTCGGCGTGCTCGAGATCGTCGACGAGGAGCACGAGCGGAGATCCGGCCTCGGCGAGGAAGGCCGCGGCCGCTCGCCGCGACCGATCGAGGGAGGAGCCGCCGTGCTCGCGGGCCAGCGTCGAGAGCCATGGCGCCGCGGCCCGCTTCTCTCCCCGCAGCCCGCGCAGGATCTGCTCCGCCGCGGAGAGCGATCCGCGCTGAGGCAGGAATCCGACATCGATCACGATCAGGCCGCGGAGCTGCGCCCTCCAGCGGGCCTCCTTCAGCAGGCGGCTCTTTCCGATGCCGAGAGGGCCGTGGAGCCAGAGCACGGAAACCTTGCCGGCGGCGGCTCGCTCGAGAGTCTGGTCCAGGATCGCGAGCTCGCGATCGCGTCCGACGGTGAGCTCGCCCGGCTCGACGATCCCGGCGCGCCCCGGCCGGCCCTCCGCCCCCACCGCCTCCAGCAGCGCCTGGCGGAACTCGCGGGCGCTCGGGAAGCGCCGCTCCGGATCCGCGCCGAGGGCCTTGGCGACGATCCGCTCGAGCTCGAGCGTGAGGCGCGATCCCCACCCCGGAATCTCGCGCGGCAGCCGCGCCTCGCC
>JAFGKN010000001.1 GCA_016928605.1 Planctomycetota bacterium
CGAGGTGCGCCAGGCCAGGCCGGCCGCCGCGGCTGCGCCGGCGCCGGGCTCGGCGCAGCGAGACGCCCCGGCATCGCAGCCGGCCGAGAAGGCGAGCGGCGCCGAGGCCTCGGGGAAGAAAGTCCAGCGGAGCTGAGCTCGTAGCCGTCCGTCGATACCGGCGGCGAGATGATCACCGTAGCCCGCCCTCCGCCTCAGGCTGTCAGGGCCTGATGCTGGCGGGCGCCTCCGCACACGTACGAAGCAACGAGGAGGACCATCATGCATCGACTCGCGCTTCCCGCAGCAGTGTGCCTCGCAGTATCCCTGGCCGCACCCGCTGAGGCCGGCGAGTCCGCGGATGATCCGCCGGACGACTTTCCGCGCTTCGTCTTCGCCGGGCGCGAGAAGCAGGCCGGGCTGCTGAGCCGCTACCTCTGGTACCATTTCCACCACCGCGCGGGGAATCCGCTGGTGCTCTTCAACAAGGAGTACCTCCTCGTGGCCGACATGTGGATGGCGGGAGCCCTCGAGCGGGGCAGCGGACGTCCCATCCAGGAGATCCACCGCGATCATCTGCTCGCCGCGCAGATGGACGAAGAGGGATACGTGCTGACTCACCAGCACTTCTCGCACGCGCACGATCACGGCTGGCCGTTCCCCCTCTGGACGCAGTCGGAGATCGGCCCGGACCGCGTCCGGGGCGTGACGGCCGGCTGGCACTTCCAGGAGATGGACCGGGTGCGGGGATGGGTGCAGGGCTACCTGAAGGGCTGGAAGGCCGAGGAGTACTGCGGAGCGAAGGCCGCATCCCTCTGGGAGATGGAGAGGGTGAAGTCGATGGGGATCGTCGACGATGCCTGGCGGCTCGAGGCGACGGGCCCATCTCCCTCGATCACCACGCCCGGGGGATTCTCCATCGACGCTTTCAACGCGCCTTTCCTGCAGCTCCGCTGGAGCCGGAGCGGCGAGCCGAAGGGCCACGCCTTGCCGTACATCGAGTGGCGGCGCGAGGGCGACGACGCGTTCGGCCCGGAGCGGCGGATGTACTTCGCGCTCGAGAAGACTCCGCTCTCGACTCGCCACTACCACTCGATCATCGCCGTTCACCGCCATCCCCTCTGGAAGGGAAGGATCGAGCGCATACGCATCTCGCTCGCGCCGGGGGAGAGCGCTGCGATCTTCGACATCGACTCCTTCTTCACCGCCTACGACACGCGGCACACGATCAACAACCCGATCTTCATCCTGGCGAGCTGGCGCTACTTCACGTGGACGGGCGACATCGACTTCCTCCGCCGCAACATGAACCGCATGCGGCTCGCGCTCAGACATCAGCAAGAAGCCCTGGGGGCACTCGAGCATCTCCACATCCGCAACCCCTGGCCGGGGCACGACGGCCTCGCGGGCTTCGTGCGCAACCCCGACGGCACGAAGACGATCCGAGGCGGGCACGGGATCGGCAACAACTACTGGGATCTGATCCCCTTCGGGGGTGACGATTTCTACGCGACCTACCAGTACTACGCCGCCGCCAGCGCGATGGCGGATCTGGAGCAGGCCGTGCGCGACCGACCGGACTGGGGAGTGCCGCTCGGCGCGCTCGCATTGCAGCCCGAAGCGCTGCGCGAGCACGCGCGGGCGGTCAAGAAGCGAGCGAACGACGTGTTCTGGAACGAGTCGACCGGGCGGTTCTACGCGTCGATCGACGTCGAGGGCAAGGCGTACGACTACGGGTTCACATTCGTCAACCTCGACGCGATCTGGTACGGCATCGCGAGCGACGAGCACGCCCGCAGCATCCTCGCCTGGCTCGATGGAGAGCGCATCGTCGAGGGGGACACATCGACCGGAGCGGACATCTATCACTGGCGGTTCGGGCCGCGCGCGACGACGCGGCGCAACATCGATTGGTACGGACAGGGCTGGCACGGGCCGGAGACGATCGCGTGGGGAGGCCAGGTCCAGGACGGCGGCGCGGTGCTCGGCTTCTCCTTCTACGACCTGTGGGCGCGGCTCTCCGTGCTCGGCGCGGAGAGCGCCTGGAAGCGGCTCGAGGCGATCCTCGCCTGGGAGGAAGAGGTCTGGCGCGAAGGCGGATACCGCGCGTACTACGATGGCGGCCGCCGCGGCACGACGCTGCAGGGCGGCGGCACGGCGGGGGGGATCGGGGTCGACCACGAGTTCTTCGAGAGCAGCCTCCTGCCGTCCATCGTCACCTACGGCTTCCTCGGCCTCGAGCCGGCGCCGGAGGGGCTGCGGATCCAGCCCCGGCTGCCCGAGAGCTGCCCGGAGATGGGCTTGCGAAACCTCCTCTACCGCGGCGCGCGGATGGACGTGACGGCGAGCCGCGAAGCGATCTCGATCGACCTGCGAGATGCGCCGGCCGGCGGGATGGCGGTGATCCCTGGAGAGGAGTGGAGCCTGGGGGGGGCCGAGAGGAAGGCAGGGGCCTTCCTGCTGACCCGGCCGGGCGAGCATCGATTCACGCGGCGCCGGAGGTGAAGTCGGAGGCTGCGGCCGCCGCTGCCGTTGCAGCCGCCGGTGCGGTTGTGGCTGCTGTCACCGCCACCGCCGGGACGCCGGCGGCTCAGGACGCCTCCTCGGCGAGCACTTCCTCGATGGCATCGAACACCCTGTGGATCTCCTCGTCGCTGATGACGTAGGGCGGAAGGACGTAAAGGACGTCGCCGAGGGGGCGCAGCAGGATGTCGCGCTCGAGAAACGCGCGCTGGAGGCGCGGGCCGCGCGGGTCGAGATAGCCCCTCTCTCCGGAGGATGCCGCATCCGCTCGGAGCTCCGCCGCGGCGACGGCGCCGATGCCGCGGGCCTCGCCCACGATCGGCAGCCCTCGGAGCCGCGCGATCCGCCCGCGAAAGAGGCTCTCGATCTCGCGGACGCGCTTGAGGACGTCGCTGTCCTCGATCATCGCGAGGCTCTCGAGAGCCACGGCGCATGCGAGGGCGTTCGCGGTGTAGGAATGGCCGTGGAAGAAGGTCAGGCTCCGGTCGCGGCTGAGAAACGCGTCGTGGACCTCGTCCGTACAGAGCGTGGCGCCCAGCGGCAGGTAGCCGCCGGTCAGCGCCTTCGAGAGGCAGAGGATGTCGGGCTCGATGGGGCCGTGCTCGCAGGCGAAGAGCTTTCCCGTGCGACCGAACCCCGTGAGCACCTCATCCGCGATCAGCAGGACGCCGTACGCATCGCAGAGCTCGCGCACGGCGCGGAGAAACGAGGCCGGCCAGATGATCATTCCACCGGCGCCCTGGAGCATCGGCTCCAGGATCACCGCGGCGATGCGATCTCCATCGCGATCCAGGATCCCCTCCAGCTCGCGGCGGCAGTGCGCCTCACAGGCCGCAGGGTCGCGGCCGCCATCGAACGCATAGCTGTGGGGCGACGGCGCGCGGCGCACCTCGAAGAGAAGCGGGCGGAACGTCTCGTGGAAGAGAGGGATGCCGCCGGCCGCCATGGCGCCGAAGGTGTCCCCGTGATAGGCGTGCTCGAAGGCGACGAAGAGCGAGCGGCGCGTCTCGCCGCGGATCCTCCAGTACTGGGCGGCCAGCTTGAGCGCCACCTCGACGGCGGTGGAACCATCGTCGGAGTAGAAGACGCGACGCAGACCGGAAGGAGCGCATTCGACGAGGCGAGCGGCCAGGCGCGCCGCCGGCTCGTGCGTGAAGCCTGCGAAGATGACCTGCTCGAGCCGCTCGATCTGCTTCTCGAGCGCGCGGTTGAGCCGCGGGTGGCAGTGACCGTGGATGTTGACCCACCAGGACGAGATCCCGTCGAGGATCTTTCGTCCGTCGGGAGTGTAGAGGTAGACGCCCTCAGCCCTCTCGATCGGCAGCGGAGGGGGAGCCTCCAGCATCTGCGTGTACGGATGCCACACGTGAGAGCGGTCGAGCTTCACCCAGTCGTCCACGGCGGCCTCCGTCTTCTCGGATCACTCGAAGTACTGTCTCAGTCTGGCGGAGCGGTCGAACCTGCGCGCGGCCGCTTCGATCGTCCTGCGCCCCAGCCGCGGCAGGCGGTCCACCTCTCCGATCACTTCCACCCCGCCGAACCGCTGCACGGCGCGGCGATTTTCCCGGTTGAGCGGTCCGCAGAGCACGGCTCCGGCCAGCGCGATCCTGCGGCGCCGCAAGGCCTCGAGCGCGAGCAGCGTGTGGTTGATCGTCCCCAGTGTGCTGCGCGCGACGAGGAGGCAAGGGAGCTGCATCTCCTCGAGCAGATGAGCGAGCAGGTAACCGTGGTCGTTGATCGGCACGAGCAGCCCGCCGATGCCCTCGATCACCAGGCCGCGCCTCTCGTCGGCCATCCCGTGAGCCACGAGATCCTCGAGGATGCGGTCGGGCTCGATGGCGACTCCGGCCAGACGGGCCGCAAGGTGAGGGGAGACCGGCGGCTCGAAGAGATAGGTCTCCGGCAGGACGTCGACCCGATGGCCGACCCAGCGCCGCACTCGCGCGGAATCCGTTCCGTCCGCTGCTCCCGTGGCGATCGGCTTCCAGTACGCGAGGGGGAACCGCCTCCCGTATCGCGCGAGGAGGACGGAGCTGACAACCGTCTTGCCCACGTCCGTGTCGGTTCCGACGACGACGAGGCTCATACGACGGCCGGCGGTAGCATCTGCGCCACGGGCGGCCCGACGGCGCCGGATGTCTGGGCGGTGAACAAGCGGTGGTAGATCCCCCGCTGCGCCATCAGGGCTTCGTGCGTGCCCTGCTCCCGGATGCGGCCGCGGTCCAGCACGACGATCTTGTGAGCCCCGACGATGGTGGAGAGGCGATGGGCGATCACGAACGTCGTGCGGTCGCGCATCAGGTTGTCGATCGCCTTCTGGACCTCGCGCTCCGACTCGGTGTCGAGGGAGGACGTCGCCTCGTCCAGGATCAGGATGGGAGCGTTCTTCAGGAGGGCCCGAGCGATCGTGATGCGCTGGCGCTGCCCTCCCGAGAGCTTGGCGCCGCGGTCGCCGATCTCCGTCTCGTACCCCCGCGGCTGGCGCAGGATGAAATCATGAGCGTTGGCGGCCTTCGCCGCCGCGATCACGTCCTCGATGCCGGCTCCCTCGCGGCCGTAGCGGATGTTCTCGAGAATCGAGGTGTTGAAGAGGAAGGGCTCCTGCGAGACGATCGCGATCGCCTGCAGATAGGAAGCGTGGCGGAACTGGCGGATATCGACACCGTCGACGCAGATCGCGCCCTCCTGCGGGTCGTAGAAGCGGGCCAGGAGGTCGACCAGCGTCGACTTGCCGGCACCGCTCGATCCGACCAGGGCGACGATCTCTCCCTTGCGGACCTCGAGCTGGATGTCCTCGACGGCTTGCAGATCGCCGCTCCCCGCTTCGGGTCGGACGCGGAGGTCGGGGATCTTCAGGTAGGAGAAGGTGACGCTCTCGAAGGTGATCTTCTCGCGGAAGCCGGGGAAGTTCACTGCATCCTCGCGATCCACGATCGTCGGCCTCTCGCGCAGGACCTCGAGCACCCGCTCCACGCTGGCGCGGGACTCCTGGATGCGGTTCCAGGCCTTTGTGGCGGTCTTCAGGGGGTTGTAGATGGAGACCATGGCCACGACGAAGACCACGAAGCGGCCCATGCTGACGCCGCCGCTCGTGAGGAGCCATCCTCCGAGCAGGAGGAGCCCCGCGAGCCCCAGGTTGTAGAGAAGCTCCTGGATCGAGCTGCCGGTGACCTTGGCGCCGAGCGTCTTCCTGAAAGAGCGCCCGAAGGCCTGGTTCTTCCTCTGGAAACCGTCCTTCTCGTATCTCTCCATCCCGAAGGCCTTGACGATGCGGATGCCGCTGAGGAGCTGCTGGAGAGCGTCTGTGAGGATTCCCAGCCTTTCCTGGCGGCCGCGTCCGTGACGCAGCACGCGGACACCGGCCCTCGATACGGGGATGACCATGAGGACGTAGACCGGCAAGGAGATCGCGAAGAGAGACGGCGACGCCCAGAGGGCGACCACCAGGCTGGAGACGATGAAGAACGGCTGCTGCAGGAGGGTCTCGTAGATCTGACGGATGGAGATCTGGATCGTCTCGACGTCGTTGGTCACCCTCGAGATGAGATCTCCTGAGCGCCGCTCGTGGAAGTAGGAGACCGACTGGATCGTCAGGTGATCGAAGACCGCCTTCCGCGTGTCGACCAGCATGGCGGCCACCATGTGGATGGCGAGCATCTCCTTGGCGAAGAACGATGCAGCGAGGAGCAGCGAGACGGCGCAGAGCAGGCCGACGAAGACGAACAGGAAGCGGCGGAATCCTTCGCTCGTGCGGAGCTTCTCGGCGATCGAGCTCTCCGGCGCGACGCCCAGCCACTGGAGCAGGCGATCGGCCTCATCGACCGTGCCTCGTCCCCAGCCCGAGTCGGCGAGATCCTTTTCCGCTTCCACGGCGTCTTCCGCTCGTTCGCCCGCGGCCTCTCCCTCGCCCGCTTCTGCTCCTGCGCCGTCGGTCGTGTCGAGGCTCTGCACCTCGACACCGCTCTCGTCCTGGAGGTCGATGTGGATGCGGATCGAATCGACGAGCAGACCCACCGACGCCACCCGCAGGGCCGAGATGCCCGAGTAGGCGAGCATGAAGAGCGCCATGGCGGCCAGCGGCTTCCAGTAGCGGGCCATGAGGCTCGTGTAGAACGAGCGCGTTCCCTTCGTGGAGAAGAGAGCCCCGCCGCCGCGCGGTCTGTCATCGGTTGACGGTCCAGTCACGGCGGCTGATTGTATCAGGCTGCGAGAGCGGCTGCATCACTCTTCTGGCTTCCGGCCTGTGCAAGGTTGGTGCACGCGCACGTCTTGTGTATGATTGCCTCCATGAACGCGAGGCTCGCAGGCCGCTACAAGCCCATCCTGGGCTACAGCACGAACGTCCACCGGGGTGAGACCCTGGAGCAGATCTACCGGTTTCTCCGGGACTACACGATCCCCGTCAAGGAGCGGGTCTTCGGCCGGGAGCCGGCGGGGCTCGAGCTGAGGCTAGGCATCGGAGGGGCCCGGGACCTCCGGGCAGCCGGCGCCCGGCGGCGGTTCGGGGAGTTTCTCGCCGAGAGAGGGCTGAAGCTTTTCTCGATCAACGCCTACCCCCTCCTCGATTACCACGCCCGCCGCGTCAAGGAGAAGGTCTACGAGCCCTCCTGGACCGAGGACTCCAGAGCGCGCTGGACGATCGCCATCGCGAGGATCTTCGCCGATCTGCTTCCTCCAGGCGTCGAGGGCTCGATCAGCACCCTCGGCGGCGCCTATCGCCGCAAGGGGCAGGATCTGCGGACACTGCGGCGCATCGCCGCGCGGTACCTGCGCGTGATCGACGCCCTGCTGGAGATCGAGCGGAGCGGGCGGCGGATCGTGCTGGCTGTCGAGCCGGAGCCCGAGACGACCTTCGAGACCGCGAGGGACTTCGTCGAGTTCACCGAGGATGAGATGCTCCCTCTGGCGCTCGAGCGGCGGCGGGGGCGGACGCGGGGGCGCGTCGAGGAGGATGTGCGCCGCCTGTTCACCGTCAACCTCGACACCTGCCACCTCTCGACCCTCTTCGAGGACCCCGTCGTGAACCTCCGGTTGCTCGAGAAGGCCGGGCTCCGTCTCGGGAAGCTGCACGTCACGAGCGCGCTCGCCGTGAAGGATCCCTTCCGGTCGCCGGCCGCCTACGCCGACCTGAGGAGCCTGGACGAGCCGCGCTACCTCCACCAGTTCTGCGGCGCCGGCCGCGACGGCACCGTCATCTGGCGAGGGCTCGACCTCGACGAGCTTCCGCCGCGCCTCGTGCGCGGCGAGCATCCCGGCGTGGTGGAGCTGCGGTCGCACTTCCACGCGCCGGTCTACCTGCGGCGCTTCCGGCGGCTCTGGACCACCCGCGACGAGACGGAGAGGGTGGTGCGCCACGTCGTCCGCCGCCGGCTCACCGAGCACCTCGTGGTCGAGACCTACACGTGGCCCCTCTTCGCCGGGCGCGGAGACCAGCGCGCCCGGCTCGTGCGCGGCATCGCCCGCGAGCTCCGCTGGCTGCGGGGAGTGCTCACGCGCTGAGCCGCCCGGTGTGGCTCGCAACCGCAGCCGCGGGGCGCAGCGGCATCAGCAGCCGCAGCCGCAGCCGCATCGGCAACGGCATCAGCAGCGGCAGCCGCAACCGCAACCGCAGCCGCAGCGGCAGCCGCAACCGCATCGGCATCGGCAACCGGGGGCCGCATCCGGAAACGCATCGACGATGATCGGCTTCAGTCCGGCCAGATCGCCGCCGTGCGGGCCTCGACCCCGGGCATCTCGGGCAGGGGCGCGCTCGGCACCGGCTCGTACCAGAAGGAGGAGCAGCTCCAGTCATCCGAGACCTCGGCGAGGCCGCTCTTCCACGCGATCTGCTGGATCGTCACGCGGCAATCTTCCCGCCAGTAGATCGGATCGGGAAGGTGCCAGCGGTACATCGACGTGTAGTTGTTCTGGTCGAGGTTGCAGCCGTTGTAGAGGAAGGGAGTCTGCTGCATGCCGTAGGAGAGGCAGACGTAGTCCTCGCTTCCCGTCCCGCAGATGGTGGGGAAGTCGGTGTCGCCGTCCATGAAGAACTTGATCTCGCCCTCGCCCCACCACTGGCCGGGATGCAGGTTGCGGATGCCGATGACCGTGCCGATCCAGCGGCCCTTGTTCTCCCGCTTCGGAAGGAGGACGAAGTCCTGCTTCTCGGTCGTGGGATTCTCGCGGCGGAAGAGCACGTGGAGGCGGCCGACGTCCTCGGGCAGGGAGTCGCCGATCGTGTAGTCGATCTGGTAGAAGAGCGGCACGCCCTCCTTCCCGTCGTTCGTCAGCGTGATGCGCGCCCTTTTCGTGAAGGGCATCGGGATCCAGATGTTCATGCCGGCGTTCTGGCCGAGCGAGTGCACTGCGGAGTGATACGCCTCGACCTTGCCGTGCGCGAAGCCCATGAAATCTCCGATCGGGCACTCGATGCTCGGATGCTCCTGGCCTTCCCACCAGGCGCGGAGCACGAGGCTGCGCAGGTTCGAAGGCTTCTTGCTCGTCGTCATCCAGATGTGCCGGATGGCTCCAGGCCCCTCGACGTCGCAGAGCTGCACCTCCTGGCCGGGGTCGAGGCGGATGCTGGGCTTTCCCTTGCGACCCACCCCGAGCTTGCTAGCCGCCTTGCCTCCCTCGCCGGGCGCTCCGGTGGGATTCTCGAAGCAGATGGATCGCGAGGCGAGGCCGGTATCGAGCAGGTAGGGCTGGGCGGTGATCACGGCGCCGCAGGCCGAGGCGTCGCCGCCCGGCGCGTATGGACAGCCGCGGGGCATGTGGCAGGACGACAGGGACAGGACCATGCAGGCCGGGAGCAGGATCCGGATGACCAGCTTCGAGAGCACGGCGACCTCCTTTCAGCACAGCGGCGCGCGCGATGGAATCGGAGCGGCCGGCGGCAACCACGCGCGTTGCCCGCCGCCGGCGACGAGCCAAGGGCCGGAGCGCGACCCGCACCGCATCGCTGCCGAGCGGATCCCCGCCACTATACTCCGCGTGCTCGCGCGGCGGCAAGCGCTCGCGGCTGCGGAAACGAGCGCGCTCGCGCGGCGGCAAGCCGTCGCCGCCGCGGAAGCTGCAGGATGGATGACACCGCGGCCGCAGCCGGCTACGCTGGGCTCTATCTCGAGAGCGTCGCTTCCCCTCAATACCCGGACCCGAGCCGAGGTCGCCTGTCATGTCGCCGAGACTCATTCTCCTCGTGGCGGTTCTCTCCTCGCCGCTGGCGGCAGCCGAGGTTCCTCCTCCCGGGGATGAGCTGGTGCTGAAGCTCGCGGGCGAGCTTCCCGGGGGCATCTCTCTCCTCAGGGTGGACTGGTCCGCCGCGGCCGCGCATCTCTACCGCCGGCCCCCCGGCGTCCCCAGCGTCGAGATCCGGGCCGGATCCTCCGGGCCGTTGCCCTCGAGGTTCATCCCTGATCCGGACTTCGATCCGCAGGCGCGCGCCCGGGGGATCCTAATCCTCGACGCGCCCTCGGTGCTGCCGCCCCTCCTGCGCGCGCGGCTCGCGGAGGCGGGGGGCGATCGGCCGGCTCCCGGCTGGGACGGCAGGATCCGGACCGGGCGCTTCGCGGTCGTGCACGATGCGAAGCGCCAGGGCGGCCTCCCCTCGCGCATCGAGTTCTCCGCCGCGGACAAGGTGTTCGAGACGCTCCGGTGGAACGACCGGCTGTTCGAGCCCGGGCGCGGCGGATTCTATCTCCGCGAGGATCCTCGATCGAGGGTCGATCTCCTCGCGATGGGCTCTCCGGCGAGCGTCGTCCGCGTGCGGGCGCGCTACGAGGCAGCCGGCGCCGGCGGCGAGGGCGGCGGGGCCGAGGCTGTCTACGACTGGTATTACTTCCAGGGCTCGCCCCTCGTCTTCGTCAGGGCGATGATGAGCCAGCCGTCGCCGCGCGCGTGGAGGGAGCTTCACTTCCTGGAGCTGAGCTACCCCGATCGCAGCTTTCCCCGCTGGGCCTGCGGCGAGCCACTCAAAGAGGGCGAGTTCCTCGCCGCGGGCGAGTCCTTCCACGCGGCGCAGTGGGGCGCGCTCATCGACGGGCGCAGCGCCATCGCCGTCCTCCAGGGAGGCGTCTGCGTCTTCCACGACGGCCGCGGGGCGTACGGCACGTACCTCCACGCGCATGGAGAGAAGGCCTGGCGCGGCTGGAGCGACACGCGCCGCGAGCTCTCGGCGTGGCTCTGGATCGGGGCGGCGGAGAATCCCTCGGGCGAGATCCGCGCCGCGGCGCAGCAGGTCTCGCCGCCCATCCGCGCGGTGGCCTCGCTTCCGCCGATCCACGGCGCGATCGAGACCTTCGCGGAGGAGGCGCTCAAGCTCGAAGGCGAGGCGCTACGGAGCGCGCGCTGGAGGATCGCCATCGCCCTGAGGCTCGAGTCCGAGGGGCGGTTCGACGAGATCCAGCCGCTCCTCCGCGGCGAGACGCCTCGCGGCTGGTCGCTGCTGGCCGCCGGAGACCTGCGTCTCGCACTGAGGTACGGCGGTGAGGGCGTCCGGCTGGCGAGCCTCCTCGACGCCGCAGCGGGCCGCGAGCTGCTGGCGGATGAGCAGCCGCCGCTCTTCACCGCGGTGCTGCGCCACGTCGAGACGGGCGAGCTCTCGGGTCTCACGGCCGGCGAGGGCTGGCAGGAGGTGAGCCTCGTCGAGAAGGGCGTGAGCATCGCCATCGACTGGCGCCGCCCGGCGGCAAAGCGCTTCGCGGGCGTTCGCATCCAGGCTCGCGTGGAGGCCGGAGCGTCCGAGCACGCGCTGCGCTGGACGCTGCGCGTCGACAACGAGTCGAAGGAGTGGAGCACGTGGCGCGTCGCCTTTCCTCAGATCGCCGTGCGCGAGATGGGCCCGTCGACCGCGCTCCTCTATCCCCGCGGGCCGGGGGCGGTCAGCCGCGAGGCGTTCCGCAGCGAGTTTCGCTACCAGGGCACCTACCCGAGCGGCTGGACGACGATGCAGCTCCTCGCGGTCTACGACGAGTCGGCATCGACGGGGCTCTACTTCGCGCACCACGATCCGCTAGCCGCGGTCAAGGACATCAAGGCCGAGAGCCGGCCGGACGACAGGAGCCTCCTCCTCGCGTACGAGCACCCCGCGGCGGGCATGGGAAAGCCGGGCAACAGCTTCATCCTGGGAGGAGAGGCGCTGTGGCGACTGCTGCGCGGAGACTGGTTCGACGCCGCCGTCATCTACCGCGGCTGGGCGCGCGCGGAGGCTCGGTGGTTTCCTCCCCTCGAGGCCGGCGGGCGGACCGACACGCCGCTTTGGATGAAGGAGCTTCCCGTCTGGGTCCTGAGCGGTGGTGCGCCGGAGACGTGCGTCTCCGCCGTGAAGCGGTTCGCCGAGTTCATGGGGCGCCCCGTCGGCCTGCACTGGTACAACTGGCACCGGATTCCCTTCGACAACGATTACCCGCACTACTTCCCGGCGAAGGAAGGCTTCGCCGCGGGAGTGGAGGAGCTGCAGGCGGCGGGGGTGCGCGTCATGCCGTACATCAACGGCCGCCTCTGGGACACGAGGGACCGCGGCTCCGAGGACTTCGAGTTCAGCAAGATCGCCAGACCTGCAGCGACCAAGGACGAGAAGGGCGAGCCGTGCACCGAGACGTACGGGAGCCGGGAAGCGGACGGAAGCCCGGTCCAGCTCGCGGTCATGTGCCCATCGACCGAGACGTGGCGGGAGAAGATCCGCTCGATCGTCGCTCGCCTCTTCGGCGAATGCGGCGTGGACGCCGTGTACATCGATCAGATCGCCGCCGCGGCGCCCCGGCTCTGCTTCGACGAGAGCCACGGCCATCCGAGCGGAGGCGGCGCCTGGTGGGTGGAGAGCTACGGCCGGATGCTGGACGCCATCCGTGCCGACCGCCCCGAGGGCCGCGCTCTCACCACCGAGTGCACGGCCGAGCCGTACGCCCGCTGGATCGACGGCCTGCTGAGCTGGGACTGGCAGTACGAGGGGCAGGTTCCGGTCTTTCCGGCGATCTACGGCGGCGCGGTGCAGATGTTCGGACGGTCCTACGGCGCGGGGCCCACCGCGAGCCTCTCGCTGCGGATGAAGGCCGGGCAGCAGCTCGTCTTCGGCGAGCAGCTCGGCTGGATCCATCCCGAGGTCCTCCAGCGGAAAGAGGACGCTGAGTTCCTGCGCCAGCTCGTCCACCTCCGCTGGGAGGCCCGCCGGTTCTTCTCGGCGGGGGAGATGGCTCGGCCGCCGCGCCTCGGTGGATCCATCCCCGTGGTGCGCGGCGACTGGCAGTGGCGAGGCGAGACGTGGATCACGAGCGATGCCCTCCTCACCGGCGCCTGGCTCCTCCCGCGGGAGAAGCGGCTGCTCGTCCTGGCGGTCAACGTGAGCGATGAGGACCTCGAGGCGAAGCTGCTCCTGGACGCGGCGGACCACGGCATCGCGGGGGACGAGGTCGACGCGAAACCGATCGGCGACGAGGCCGCCACAGAGAGCTTCACCCTCCGCCGGCCCTTCGCGAAGGACCTCGCCTTCCCGGCGCGTCAGGCCCGGGCCTGGGAGATCCGGGAGCGGTGACGGAGGCGAGAGCCTCGCGCCCTCGAGCCGCCCTCGAGGCGCCGCTGCGGGCCGTCAGCTCCGGCTGCTCACGGCGATCTTCGCGAAGTACGCGGCCTCGAAGCTCCAGCCGCTCGCCTGGTTGATGATCTCGACCTTCACATCGCGGCCCGCGTGCCTCGACAGGTCGACGCTCGTCTCGAGCCAGCCGTCCCGCGTCGTCTCCTTGCTGACGGCCTTCTTGAGGGCCTCCTCGCCGTCGAGCTTGACGATCAGCTCGAAGTCCCCGCGCGGGTCGTTCGCGACCACGAGGTCGAGCGCCGTCCTCCGTCCAGCGGGCACCTTCACCTGGCGCGAGATGACGCAGCCGACGTCGGTGGTGAGCGGATGCGTCA
>JAFGKN010000451.1 GCA_016928605.1 Planctomycetota bacterium
CCCTTCTGGATCAGGGCCTCGTACTGCATCACGTAGTAGTAGTCGCGGTTCGCGACGAAGGACTTCGCCAGCTCGAGCCCTTCCTCGAGCGCCCTGGTGCGCTCCTTCGATCGCTCCGGGATCATCCCGGCGTAGAGCAGCGTGAACCGGATCCTAGAGAGCTCGGCCAGGTTGCGGCGCTGGCGGATATCGTCGCGGCGCTGTCGGACCGTCTCGCTCTCCTGCGACTTGGGATCGAGCCCCTCGAGCTGCTTCTCGAGGCCCTCGAGCTGGCTATCGAGGCTCGCGATCAGCGCGTCGAGAGGAGCCCTCACCGCCTCGCGGTAGAGCTTGCCCGCCTCCTCGACGAGGCTCTCCGCCTTCGCCTCGTCGCCCGCGGACGAGGCCTGGTTCAGCTTGCGGGCGACCGGCTGGAAGGCCTGGGCCACGGCCTCGAGGCGGGCGGCGAAATCACCAGCCTCGCTGGGCTCCTCGGCCCGCACAGCCGCGGAGACCGCGAGCAACGCCACGGAGACCGCCAGCGGCAGCAAGGCCCCCGGCCGCCGCGGCGCGATCGGCGCTGCGGGCTCGAGGCCCGCCGCCGTGATCTGGATGGCATGCTCGAAGTCGGCTTGTCTCATACGATACACCACCTGGCCACCCTGCAGCTCGACTCTGCTGCCGGAGAGGCCCGCAGACGGCTCTGCGATCAGACACCTCCTCCGAACAGGGCCTCCTCTTCCTCGTGGACGATCGTGATCTGCGCGTTGATCAGCACGAAGAGGTTGGATCGCAGACTCGACTCTCCCCTGCGGCCGAACAGCAGGTTGACGATCGGGATGTGGCGGAAGAACGGCAACCCGATGCTGGTCTTGGTCGCGATCTCGCGCTTCAGGCCGCCCACCAGGACAGTGCCGCCATCGGGCACGGTCACCGTCGTCTTGATCTTGGTCACCGAGAGGATCGGGAGCTGGACCGGGACGACCGTGAAGTTGCCCGAGAGGTTCAGGATCGCCATGTCGCGTCCGATCTCCTCGGCCAGCGTGGGCTGGATCTCGAGCGCGACATACTTCCGGTCGTAGCTGATCGTCGGCCGCACCTCGAGGATCGAGCCCGTGTTGAGCACTCCGATGACGGGGTTGATCACGGGGATGACTCCCGTCTGGTTCACCTCGAGGTCCTGGATGAACGCCGCCTGCTGCACGACGAGAGTGTGCGCCGTCTGCGTGTTGAACGCCGTCACGCGCGGCGAGTTCAGCCGCCGGATCTCCTGCTGCTTGGCGACGCCGGTGAGGATCGCCTCGAGCTGGTAGCGCTCCACGTCGATGACGTTGATCTGGTAGGCGCCGCCTCCATCCGCCGAGATGTTGAAGGGATTCACCTGAGATCCGAGAGGACTGCTCAACGCCCCGATCGACGCCGCGCGCAGGTCGAACTCCTGACGCGCATCCAGGAAGTAATAGCCAGGAGCCAGGGATGTCCCGGTCCCGTCTGCGTCGGGGATATTGTTGACCAGATTGCTGGTGGAGCCGCTTCCGAAGTTGACGCCGATCTCCTCCAGGAAGTTGTCCTGGATGTCGAGAAAGCGGGACTCGACCGTGACCATCATGCCCGTCTGCTTCCGGAACCGGTCGAGAATCGTCGCCAGCTTGAGATGGTCCTGCAGCGAGACCGTGGCGCTGAGCTTGCCGCCGTAGATGTTGATGCCTTCGGGCTCGGCCTCCTCGCCGGTGAGCTCCTTGCCGATGAATCGAAGGAGCTCATCGCGGTCCGTCGGAGGGCCTCCTCTCGCGGCGCCCTCGCTTTCGATATCGAAGATCGCGCCGCCCTCCTCCTTACCGGCGAGCTCATCGAGTGCCAGGGGAGGCGCGTTGAAGTCGGGGCGGGCCTTGATGAGGTCGCTGATCTCGTACGCGTGGTAGATCTTCGTCTCGGGCAGGCTCTCCTTGGGGCCGACGTAGATGGCGCCCTCGCGGATGATGTAGCTCATCCCGTCGCCCGCCTTCTCGAGGAGCAGCCCCAGCACATTCTGCAATGAAAGGTTGTCGACCTGATCGAGCCGGACCGGCGCGTCGCGAGTGCCGTCTCCCTCTCCCGACACGATGAAGAAGTTGACGCCGGTCAGATCCTGCAGCTCGGTGAGCGCCTCGTGCAGCGGGATCTCCTCGGGGAAGCCCACCGACAGCGGCGTTGCGAGCTGGCGCCGGATCTCCTTGTCGATCGCGAGCTCCGTCCGCGCCACCTCTTCCTCGACGGTGACCACCTTCGGCGACAGGCGCAGCCATTCCTCCTTCTCCGGATAGCGGAAGATCGCCTGGTAGATGATGGAGGACTCCTCCACGCCCACGACAGCGATCTCGTAGTTCTCCACCGACTCGCGGAGCAGCCTGTCCATCCGCTGGATGTGCGCTGCGTGCAGCGCATCCGCGCGCTTCCGCAGAGCTACAGCGTCATGGACATTGAGCTCGATGATCTGCCCGTAGAGGGTTGCTGCTCTCTCGTATTCGCGGCTCTCCATGGCCACCGCGGCCTTGCGGTGCAGCTCGCGGATCTGGTGCTTGAGGATCTCGAGGTTGGTCGTCCGCTCGGCGTGCTTCTGCTCCTCGATGGACTTGAGAAGCTCTCTGCGGTCCTGCTCCTCCTGATCGATCTTCTCCCTCTCGGCGATCTCCAGACTGCGGCGGGCTCCCGTCAGCTCCTCGTCCAGCTTCAGGTCGAAGGGAAGGAGGCGGATCAGATCGATCGCCCGCTTGTAGCTCTGGATCGCGAGGTCATACTCGCCGAGGGATCGGTGGAGGTCGCCTCGCTCGATGGCCTGCCGTACCTCCGTCTTGGCCATGGACCTCTGGAGCTTCTCGCGGGTGAAGACGTCGCGAGCGACGGCCGTCGTCTCGCTCGGAACGTCTCCGAGGATGAGGCGCACCTCGGAGAGGAGGCTCGCGGCATCCTCGTTGCCGGGATCGAGGTCGAGAGCCCTCTCCAGGAGGGCCTCCGCCTGCACCAGGTCGTTGAGAAGCCGCAGCCGGCGCGCCTGGCGGACCAGCTCGGCGGCCTCCGTGCGCAGGACCTGCCTCTCCTTCTCCATCGACTGGAGGACCGCCGCCGCGCCGCCGGCCCGAGCCGCCGGAGCAGGGGCCGGACGAGCTTCCGGACGGCTCGGGGCGGGAACCGCCGCCGGCTTCTCCCCGCCGCCCAGCTCCTCGAGGTCTTCCAGGCCGCCCGCGTCCTCCTCGGCAGGGGCGGCATCGTCGTCGAGAGGGATCTCCTCGACGACGGTCTCGTCATCCTCGTCGAGCATGAGATCATCCTCGTCGAGCGTGAGATCATCCTCGTCGAGCGTGAGATCATCCTCGTCGAGCGTGAGATCATCCTCGTCGAGCGTGA
>JAFGKN010000452.1 GCA_016928605.1 Planctomycetota bacterium
CGCGCCTTCTCGAAGTCCTCGACGATCTCCCCGGTCAGGCGGGAGATGCTCCCCTGGCGCTGAGCCAGCCGGTCGACCGCCCTGGTCCACATCTCCGGGGCGCTGTCCGGCTGTGCCCGCCGGATATCGTCCAGCCGCAGGGTCTGCCGGTTGACCTCCCTCTGGAGCTGGCGGAGCATGAGGAGCTCCTCCGTCATGGAGACGAGAGGAGGAGGCCCTTCCTCGCCCGGCGCGCCGGGATCCTCCTCGCTCCGCTGCTGTGCTTCTTCCTGCCTCTTCCTGGCGAGCTGTCTCTGCTCCTCGATCGCGGCCATGAGGCGATCGATGTCCTCGAGGACCTCCTTCTGCAGGAACTGCGTGTAGCCCCCCGTCTCGATCTCGGCGAGGAGATCCCTGATCTGGTCCATGTCGCTCGCCACGCTGGTGAGCATGAAGTCGAACACCCGCGCGCCTTCCTCCTCGAGCTTCTTCGTCAATCCTCGAGTCCTGCCGCTGAGAGCGTCCTGCTCCTTCAAGAGCGGATCGACGTCCCGCAGCAGCTTCAAGCGCTGCCGCCTCGACTCGCCCTGGGCCCCGCGCTCCATGTGGATCGCCACGGTGCGGACGTTGATCGCCTCCTGGCGCTTTCGGATGTCGCCGAGCTCCTCGATCATCGAGAGCATCTCCTGCTCCCGCTTCAGCTCCTCGAGCCGCTCCTCCTCCTCCCGCATCTCCTCCTCGGCGCGCCGGAGTTCCTCGAGCGCCTCTTCCTGATCCGGTTCGGCGCCCTGCGGATCCTCGCGCTCGAGGCTCTCCGCCGCCCGGTCCATCTTCTCGGCCGCGCGGTCGAGCCCCTCCGCCTGCTGCCGCCGGTCGCCGCCTCCCTGCGCCGACATCTCGCGGGAGAGCCCGCGGGTTTCCCGCCCGAGATCGCGCTGCGGGCCGGACTCCTGCTGGAGCTTCCGCCGCTCGAGCCGCTGGAGACGGTCCTTCTCCTCCTCCTCGACGGCCCGCCGGGCCAGGTCGAGACGCTCGAGGGCCTCGTCCCGCTTGCGCGCCGCGGCGGACGAGTCCTGCCGCTGCGCTGCGTCCGCCGCCTCCTGCATGGCGCGCGAGGCATCGCGCAGAGCCGCGGCCGCCTCCTGAGCCTTCCGCCCCGCCTGCGGATCCTTGCGGCGCAGCTTCCGCTCGAGCCGCTCGGTCTCATCGGCCGCCGCCTCGGTCTTGCGCTTCAGCTTGCGCTGCAGCTCCTCCCGCTTCTCGGCGCCTGAGAGCTGCCCACGCTCCTCGCGCGCCCGCTCGAGCCGCTCCCGGGCCTCGCGGAGCCGCTCGCCGGCCTCCTGCCCCGCCTCCCGCGCCGCGGACCGCTCTCCGCCCGCGAGAGCCTCGAGCGCGTCCTGCATCTTCCCCGCCGCTTCGCTCAGGTCGTCTGAGCTCTCCTGAAGGGCGGTGCGCGCCGACTCTCCCCCCGCATCCTGAGACGCCTCGCTCCAGCGCGAGGCGGCATCCTCCGCCCTCTTCGCCACGCTGGACTGCTCCTGCGCCAGCCCGGCCGTCTCCAGCGCGTTTCTCTGCTCGTCCGCGTTCAGCTCCCTCCGCAGCGCCTCGCGCGCTGCCGCGAGCCGCTCGAGAGCCTTCCTCTGGAGATCCCGGGCCGGATCGATGCTGGAACGCTGGAGCTGGCGCGAAGCCTCGGCGGTCGCGTCGCGCGCCTCGGCCACGGGCTCGCGAGCCCGCGGTGCGCTCTCCTTCACCGACTCGTGCAGCTCGTCCAGCCTCCGCGAGAGATCGTCCGAGTCCCGCGCGATCGCCTCTCTGCGCTCCTCCCGATCCTGCGCGCGCCGCGCGGTCTCCGCATCGCCCGCCCCCTCGCGCGGGCGCTCGCCTCCGCCCGGCTCGCTCCCCTCGCTACCCCGCTTCCCCTCCAGCTCCTTCTTCGTCTCTTCGCCGGCCGGCGAGCCTTCCGCCCCGCCTTCGGGGGTCTCCCGCGCTTCCGCCGGCCCCGTCTCCCCGGCGAGCTCCGCCTTCAGCCGATCGGCCCGAGCCGCGAGGGCCCGGGCTCTCGCGATCGCCTCGTCGAGATCCTCGAGGAAACGCCGCCTGCGCGCCAGGTCGCCCGGCCCTGCGCTCAGCGATCGCATCCCCTCCTCGATCCGGCCCTGCCGCTGCTCCAGAGCGCGAGCCTCCTCGAGCGCCTCGCCGAGAAGCCTGTCGTCGGTGCGCGCCCCTTCGGGGTCGATCGAGTCGGGATCCTCGCCGCGACCGAGCCGTTCCTGCTGATCGCGCAGGCGGTCCAGCTCCTCGCGCAGATCCTTCAGCGCGCCCACCTGCTCCGCCTGCTCGAGGACCTCGCGCGTCTTCTCGAGAAGGCTCCGCTGCCTGCCGATGAGCTGCCTCGTCCCCGCCCGCTGCCTGCGGATCGAGTCCAGCTCCTCGCGGAAGCTGTCCCGGCTCAGGCGGCGGTCCTCGAGCAGCGTGATGATCTCGTCCAGCTGCTCGAGCACGCTGCCCTGCCGGACGAAGGCCTCGAGAAGGTCGTTCCGCTGGAGGTAGGTGCGGATCACGTCGAAGGTCTTCGACAGCTCCGACACCTCCATCGCCGTGGCCGCCTCCCGCAGCAGCCGCGCGTCCTCCGGCTGCGTCTCCTCGATCTGCACGGCGAGGCTCTCCATCTTCTTTCTGAGCTCGGCGACGATCTCGCCGATGTCGTCCTGCTCCCTCGCCAGGCGCTCCCCCTGAGGCGAGGGTGAGGCGGACTCCGCCCGCAAGGGTGCCGCGAGGAGGATCACCGCACAGCCGGCGGCCCGCCAGGCCAGCCGGCCCGCCCGCCTCGATCCCTCGGGGCTCATGGGCCGGTAAACCTCCAGCGGCCGCACGCGCCGCTCGAAGTCAGCCCCGGCGCGATCGCGGTCCGCTGCATCCCCGCGGGGGGCCGAATCGACGGTGAGCGGATTCAGGTCCATGGCTGGTCTCTCCGCTTTCAGACTACTCCGCGCGCCCCGCCGCCGCCAGTTCTGCGGCGAACGTTCCATCCAGCGCTGCCCGCTCGGATCCGCGGCCGGCCTACTCATCTCCAGACTGCCCGGCGGTGCTTCTCCGGTGCTCCTCGCTGGTCTGGTCCATCAGCTCCTTCTGGCGATCGCGTACCTCGCGCAGAAGCTGGAGGATCGCGCTGCGGTCGCCGAACTCCTCCAGCCGCAGCACGAGGCTCCGCAACCCGCGCTCCACTCTCCTCTGCGCCTCGCTGACCGCATCGAGACGCGCCGGAGACTCCGGCCCCTCCTGGATCGCCCGGCGCAGGTCCTCGAGCTGGGTCTCCGCCGCCCGTGCTTCGCCACTCGACAGAGCGCTCATCTCGGCGCGGATCCTCTGGACCCACTGCTTCCAGGCGATCTTCCCGACGGAGTTGATCTCCATCCGCTCCAGAACGCGGTCGACCTCGGACACCTGGCGCACGATGCCCTCGCCGATCTTGCTCTGGTCCCTGCGCAGGCGGGAGAGATCGACCGCCTCCTCCCGCGTGAGGTCCTGTCCGCTCTTGCGGTCCCGCAGATCCTCGACTTCCTTGCGGACGGCCTGCTGGCGGCTCAGCAACTGGCGGAGCGAGTCTCGCACCACCATGAGCTGATCGGTGAGGATCCGCTCCAGGAGATCCGGCTCGACGATCTCCAGCAGATGGACCTGGGACTCTCC
>JAFGKN010000453.1 GCA_016928605.1 Planctomycetota bacterium
CCCGACCATGCCGCCGCCCGCGCCGCTCACCGCGGTCGACACGGCGCCGCGAGCCATGGAGAGGAGACTCCCGTCCGAGCCGGCGCTGCCCGAGAAGATGTGGCTCGTGAGCGCAGGCACCTTCAGGAGGACCCCTATCCCGGCCATGGCGAGCATTCCGTAGGGGAGGAAGTGGAAGAAGGTCGCCTGCAGCGGCGGGACGCTCGATCCCCGCATGAGCCCATCGGCCACGATTCCGATCACCATCGTCGCGATGAGCTTGTAGAACGCGAACTGCATGTAGGCCCGGAGCCAGCCCCAGAAGAGCCAGTCCAGCTTCGGCACGATGAAGAAGGGCACGAACACCGGCCCGAGCACGACGCAAATGGCGCAGGCGATCGTGCCGAAGGACGTCACGAACCAGGCGACGGCCTCCAGGAGAGCCCAGATGAGGGTCACGATCGCGTAGCTGATAGCGGCGCTCATGTTCGTGATGCCGGCGAGGGGCCCGAGGCTCTGGGCGGCCGCCTGCTGTTGCTGGACCGCGACGATCGCGATCTGCTCGAGGGCGTGGCTCTCGAACTGCCTGCACATGAGGCGCACCTGGGCCTCGATCAGATAGGGGATGCTCCAGTCGCCGCCGGCGAAGTTCCTGACCATGGCCGAGCCGAAGGCCAGGACCAGGACGAGTTTCATCACGCGCCCCATGTCCGGAGCGTCGCCCGAGAGCGCTATCTGCACCCCTGCCCAGACGATCACGATGGCCGCGAAGGCGTGGTAGAGCGTCATGCCCATCGGCACAAACTGGTAGCGGTAGTTCTCGACGAAGGTGGCGATAGCCTCGTCGAAACGGCCGAGGGCGCCAGTGAGCGTCATCTGCGCGAGGAGGGCGGGAATCATGGGCGTCTCTCCCCTACCGCGCGCCGAGTTCTTCGAGGTACCTGCCCCAGTAGCCCTGGCGCAGCAGCTCCTGGTTGAGGATCACCACCTGGTCGTCGCGGATCGCCGCCATCTCGGCGGCCATCAGCTGGATGAGCGCGTCCTGCTGCCGCTGGATGTCGCGGTTGATGGCGAGCGCAGCCGCCGCGGCCGCGGCCGTCTTCTGCGCGAGCGCCTTCTGGCTCGTCTCCTCATCGCTCGTCGCTCCCGCGGCCTTCGTGAGCGCGTTCACGGCCGCGTCGATCGAACCAAGGTCGCGGTGCGAGGCTCCGACCGTCGTGATCGCCTCGATCGTCGCGTTCTCAACCTTCCGCCGCTGGATATCGAGCGCCTGGAACGGCTGCGGCAGGTCGTTGCCGCAACCGCTGACGGCCGCCTTCAGCACGCTGTCGAAATAGGCGGTCGACTCCCCCTTCCCCCCGCCCAGGGCGCTCGTGAGGTTCTGCGCCCAGGTGCAGGAGTGGACGTTCCTCGGCACCCAGCTGCTGCCGTAGACGCCCCCGAAATTCCCCGCCGCGATCCTCTTGAGCTCGTAGTACCAGTCCCTCAGCTCCTGGATCTGGTTCCAGTACCCCAACAGCTGGTTCGCGTAGGAGAGGATGCGCTGCGCGAAGGCGAGGACCATGTTGATGTTGTTCATGTTGTCGATGACGGGAATGCCCTGCGCGACAGCCGGCGGTGCTGGCGGCAGCACCAGGACCGCGACGACAAGGGCGAGAACGACGACGGCGGACACGACCACGCGAGCTGCTCTTCTCAGCATGGGACACCTCGACTGAGTGAAGTCCTGAGCCTTGGCGGCGCTCACCGCGCACCCACTTCCTGCTGGTACCTGCCCCAGTAGCTCTGGCGGAGCAGCTCGTCGTTGAGGATCGCGACCTGCGCCTCGCGCCGGATCGCCGCGCGAGCCGCCACGATCTGGATCATCGCGTCCTGCTGGCGCTGGATGTTCCGAAGCTGCGGCAGGTTGAGGGCGGTCGCCGCAGCCAGCTTCTGCGCGACGGCCGTCGTCGTCTTCTCTCCTGAGCCGTTGTCCGTGATCCGCTTCATCAGTGGCCCGATCGACTCGTCGAGATGGCGCGCGTCGGCCTTCGACGTGCCGACCGTCTGGATGGCCTCGACCGAGGCGTTCTCGATCTTGCGGCGCAGGCGATCGAGGGCCTTTGCGTTCTCGTTCTCGAAGATGGCGCCACACCCGTTCACGAGGGACTTCAGGACGCCCTCGAAGTAGGCGAACGACGCCTCGGGCCCGACCGGCGGCTTGTTGAGGGCTTCCGTGTAGAGGCGCGACCAGTTGCAGCCGAAGAAGTCGCTGATCAGCCACGCGCCCTGGGAGTTGAAGCTGAACTTCCCGAGCCCGATCCCGGTCCACTCCTTGACCATGAGCTCGTACTTCTCGATCCGGTTGTAGTACTGCAGGACCTGCGTCACGTACGACATCAGCCGCTGCGCGAAGGCGAGGACCATGTTGACGCTGTTCATCATGTCCATCACCGGGATCATGGTCATGGCCGCCTCGGTGGACGGCGGCGGCGTGACGAGCGTCGCCAGCAGGCAGACGACGAGGGCAAGCAAGATGCCGCGGCGGACGTTTCTCCTCATAGGGCACCTCGTGGCGGTTCCTCGGTGCAGAAGACACCGTAGGCGTTGGCGAACGAGAGGATCTCGGCGGGCGGTTGGCGTGGCGTACCGTGCTTGAGCGCGTTCGTGATCTCCTGCCGCCGGGCCTTCTCCGCGCGCTCGATCTCGACCTGAACTTCGGAGCACCGCCCCTCGCCGAAGCGGTTGCGGAACTCTGCGAGACGGATGTGGGGCTCGAAGTAGAGCTGGTGGCCGAAGCACGCGAAGTAGTCGGCGTCCGGATCCGCAGCCGCGCGGAGCGCCTTGTTCCTGCACCGGCCCGCGCGCACGTACTCCTCGCGCTCCTTGCCGGCGACGGCTTGGAGCCGCTCGAGCGCCGGCTTGCAGTAGACCTCGGCCACCGCAGGCGCGAGCTCCGCCCCGGGTGCGTGGCACGCCGCGAAGAGGGCCTTGTCGTCGGCGCTCTCGTGCTGCTCGCGGAAGACGAGGAGCCCGGGGTTCGGTCCGGAAGCCGTCGCGAAGCCCGCGCAGGCGAGGTAGTGCCGGTCGGGATCGCGGGCGACGGCGATCGCGTCGGGCGTGCAGACGCCCTGCTGGCGGAGCTTCACGCCTTCGGCCGCGATCTTCTCGCGGTCGGCGACGTTCCTCTTCACGCGCTCGGTCGGATCCTTCGAGCCGCAGGCCATCGAAACGCCGGCGGCGAGACAGACGGCAGCAGTGAGGCGCATGGTCATAGGTCTCC
>JAFGKN010000056.1 GCA_016928605.1 Planctomycetota bacterium
ACCTCCGGGGAAAAGAGACCGAGGTACTCTCCACCCGTCGCGAGCTTGAAGTCCGTGTGGAGGTTCGTGCCATCGGCCGGCCGCCGGTCCTTGCCCGAGGCGAAGACCACGAGGTACGCGCCGGGCTCCAGCACGATGTCCGGAAAGCTCCAGGGCTCGCCGGCGCCGCGGTCATCGCTCAGAGCCCAGCCGAGGAGGCTGACGGCTGCAGCGCCGCGGTTGTGAATCTCGATCCAGTCTGGGTACTCGCCATCTTCATCCCGCGGTCCTCCGACATCGCCATCGGCGACGAGCTCGCTGATGGCGACATCGGGCAGCGGGGCGTCGGGATCGAGCGTGTAGCTCCATGAGCCCCCCGCGAACCTGTTCGCGGCTGGAGCGAGATCGACGATTCCATGGTCGTCGGACCACCTCACGGCGACCGCGCCGAGAGAAGGCTGAGCGCAGCGAAAGACGTAGGGCCCGCGCCCCTCTCCGCTGACGCTGCCGGCCGGGGAGCCTCCCACGAGGAGATCTCCGGCGTCGACGCCCGCGACGTCCTCCGTGAAGAAGACCTCGATCTGCGTCAAGCTGGCGAGCGTGACGCCCGGCGCCGGCAGCACGGTCGAGACCTCCGGCGGCTGCAGATCCGGGCCGAGGGGATCGACCAGCTCCAGATCGAACCAGAGGTCGGCGCTGCTCACCGACTGGTTGAACATCTGCACGGCGAGGACGTTCTCGCCTTGGGCGATGTAGCTGTCGGGATCATCGAGCCGGAAGTTCTCGAACTGGCCCCGCGGCTCGCGATTGAGCCGTGCACTATCTTCGATGGAGACCGGATCCCCCGTCTCGCCCAGCATGTTGGCTCGAAGCACCTCGCGGCCGTTGATCCACGCGATGAGCCCATCATCGTAGGAGACGTTGATCTCCAGGCTGCTGAGGATGGAGAGGTCGGCGACCTGGAACGTCTGCCGGAGGAAGATGCAGGTGTAGCTGCCCTGCATGCGGGGATCCAGAAGGCTCAGGTCGGTGCCCAGGCCGGCCTCTCCGAATCCGAACGGGGCAGGGCCCGAGGCCCACGCCGAATCGTCGAAGCCGACCTGGCGCCAGGCGGCGGCATCGGGCGAAGAGGCCTCCGCCAGGCCCGGGAGGTACCGCCAGGTCGATCCTCCCCTCACGTAGAGCACATCGTCGGCGGGGAGCCCCGAGACGAGGCCGCTCGCGATGAGGAGAAGGAGCGCGGAGGCCGACCGCGTCCACAAGGTCCGAGCTCGCATCATGCCCTCGACCATCCGCTCTCGTGAGAGACCCTGGTTCCATAAACCGCCGGGTGCAGTCACCCGCTTTCGCCCCATCATACCGCGGGACGAGCGGGTCAGGTAGCCGAGAGATGGGCGCGGTCAGGGGAGCGGCCTCAGCCGCCACTCGAGGTTCCCCTCGGGTCCGCCCGCGATCCGCAGCTCCTGGCCGTCGCCGGCCAGCAGGAACGGCTTGCCCGTGGAGGGATCCACGATTTCCCCGGCCTCCCCGAGGTCCGCGAGCTTCTCCGGGAACCGCCCCGTGGACCGCCGATGTTCGTAGATCCTCGCGGCCAGCCGGCTCATGGCGGCGCGGGCGGCGAGCCGGGCTTCGTTGACGACGGAGGAGTACACGGAGAACACGATGAGACGGGAGTAAAGACCGGCTTCCCCCTCGAAGCGTTTGTCATCCTCCGCGAGGATCGAGAGCATCTCGGGGTAGGGCTGCCTGCTGGCGAGGGCCATCCTCTCGAGCCTTCCCAGCAGGCTGGCCAGGTCGGTCTTGAAGTAGGGACGGGCGAGCTTCCCGGAGAGGAACGATCCGAAGAGTCCGCCCAGGTCACCCCCCTCGACCTCTTGATCGAGGAGCCACAGGACACCGGAGATTTCACCCTGGATCCCGCGCCCGAATCCGCCCCGGCAGTCGTCGACATCGATCTGCTCGACCGCCTGACGAGCAGACTCCAGTTGCGGCATGAGTTCTTCCAGGATGTCGAGCCCCTGGGCTGCGACGTTGAAGCGGAAGACCTGGCTGATCAGCGTGTGCTCCTTCGACAGGGCGCGTCCGACCCGGAAGAGAATGCGAAGCTCCTCGACTGCTTCTGCACTCCTTCCTTCCTGAAGCAGCTCTCTGGCCCGGGTCGCCACGAGCCGGGCGACAGCGAGCATCTGTTGGGGATGGTCGACGATCATGCTAAACCCATCCTCGTAACGAAGGCCGAAGTCGCACCCGGGTTTTGCGGCGGCTTCGTGGACCACCTCCAGCGCTCGCTTGAAGCGGGAGAGGTCAGTTGTCTGCTCGCTCTTCGATTCTCCCGAGACGAGGAAGCGGAGCGATGGATCGTCCGGACAAGCCGATTCGATGAGGGCGAACGCCGCACGGTAGAGCGCCGCGCCGTTGTCCTCGGGAGCGAGAGGCGGCGGGTGCAGCTCAGCAGCGGTGGTCGGCAGGCCGGACTCGCGAAGGCTTTCGATACGGTGCTCCAGTTCGCGCGTGCCGATGTAGTTCCAGATTGTCCAGACGGTGGCGAGGAGCAGGCCTAAAGCGCCCAACCAGATGAAGAAACGTCTCATGGCTCACTCCAGTCGGTGAAACGAAGGACGACAAAGGCCTTTGCCTGCGCCAGCTCGATGCGGCGCGCGAACCGCTGCCGGCGAGCGAGGAGCTGATGGAGCTCCGGAAGCGCTGATTCCATCTCCACTGGAGCGGGAGACGGCACGCCGAGCTTCCTCGCCAGCCGGGCGTCCAGGCCGGCGTTGAGGCTCCAGAGGAAAGCGACGATCAGCGCCGCCGCGGCCGCCAGCGGCCAGGTCCTCTTGGGACGGCGGCCCGCGAGCGCCCTCGCCTTCAGGCCGGCGGGCGGATCCACCGGGCGAAATCTACGCAGATGGTCCTCGATCTCCACTCAGCCACTCCTTCAACTTCTCCCGGGCATAGCGGTACCGGGATGCCGCCGTGTCCGGGGAGATCCCCAGGATCTCCCCGATCCTTCGAAACGTCAGGCCCTCGTAGACGTGGAGAAAGACGATCTCGCACTGGGCCGGAGGCAGGCGGCCGAGCGCCGTGTTGACGCGGGATGCTTCCTCGGCGTCTGCTCCATCCTGAGCCGCGACGATCTCGAGCTCGGGCCTCACCGCCCAGCGCCTGCACCGGGCGCGCAATGCTTCCCGCCGGACCGCTGTCCGGAGGTAAGGCTCTATCTGCGCGATGGCTCTCCCGCGGCGGAGGAGCGACGCCACCTTCCAGAACACGTTCTGGACGGCGTCTTCCGCATCAGGTCCGCTCCGCGTCAGGATCAGCGCATGGCGGTAAAGCTCGGGTCCCAGGCGGTTATAGATCTCTTCCAGGTCCATGGAACCTAGGCTCTGTTTCCCATCCAGACCCTCGAGAGGTCCCGATTTGTCTATCCATGGCGGATCATCTCGAGGCGCTCGGCCGATCCTCCGAGGAAGGGCGGCTGCGCTGCGCAGTTTCCGCCGCCGCTCGCCCAGGCTTGCCGCGGCGGATTCTTACCAGTATATTTCAACAGCACTTGTGTCCGCCGCGGAACGTGTCTTTGCAGGTTCTGCAGCCGGAGCTGGGCGATGGTTGAGCAGGTAGAGACAAGCATGAGCGAGACTGGAAAACTCTGTGTTGACGGCTCGGAGTTCGAGATGCCGGTCATCGTGGGCACCGAGCAGGAAAAGGCGCTGGACATCGGCAGCCTGAGAGCCAGGACCGGTTACATCACACTCGACGATGGCTACGCCAACACGGGGGCTTGCCGGAGCGCGATCACGTTCATCGACGGAGAGAAGGGAATCCTCCATTACCGCGGCATTCCCATCGAGCAGCTCGCAGGGAAATCGCGCTTCGTGGAGACTGCCTATCTGCTGATCTGGGGAGAGCTGCCCACGAGCGACCAGCTCGCCAGCTTCTCCCGGCAGCTGACCGAGAACGCCTTGATTCACGAGGGCATGAAGTATCACTTCGAGGGCTTCCCGAACACGTCGCATCCGATGGCCATGCTCTCGGCCATGATCAACGCTCTTTCCTGCTACTATCCCTTCGTGCTGGAGTTCGAGACAGACAAGGATATCGACAAGGCCGCGACGCTGCTCATGAGCAAGGTGCGGACTCTCGCCGCCTTCTCCTACAAGATGTCGAAGGGGCAGCCGTTCGTCTATCCCGACCCCAACCGGCGCTACGTGGGGAACCTCCTCCACATGATGTTCACGGTGCCCTACAAGCAGTACGAGGTGCCCCGCGCCTTCCAGAAGGCTCTCGACCTGATCTTCATGCTGCACGCGGATCACGAGCAGAACTGCAGCACCTCCACGGTGCGCATGGTCGGCTCGGCCGGCGCCAATCTCTACTCGTCCGTCTCGGCCGGCGTCTGCGCTCTCTGGGGACCGCTCCACGGCGGAGCCAACATGGGCGTCATCCAGATGCTGGAGCAGATCCAGGAAGGCGGGATGGACATCGACACGTGCGTCAAGCTGGCGAAGGACAAGGAGAGCGGCTTCCGGCTGATGGGCTTCGGGCACCGCGTCTACAAGAACTACGACCCGCGGGCGAAGATCCTGAAGGCCGCGGCAGAAAGGGTCTTCGCTCAGCTGAACCACAGGGACCCGCTGCTCGACATCGCCCGGCGGCTCGAGGAGCGAGCGCTGAGCGATCAGTATTTCATCGACCGCAAGCTGTATCCCAATGTCGATTTCTACAGCGGGATCATCATGCGCGCCATCGGCATCCCCACCAACATGTTCACCGTCATGTTCGCCATCGGCCGGCTGCCGGGCTGGATCGCGCACTGGCGCGAGCAGTTCCTGCAGGGCAGCGGCCGCATCGCCAGGCCCAGGCAGGTGTACACCGGACAGCAGCAGCGCGACTACATCGACATGGACAAGCGGCGCGCATGAGCGATCCGCGCTGACGGCTCCGAAGCGGCACCTCCACGGCCTCGTCCGGGAGGCCCTCCCCCGGCGCGGCGATGCGCCCTGAAGCTCTCCCCGCATCCACGACGATCGACAGGAGAAACCTTTTGGCCTGCGGGGTCAGGCTGTAGAATAACCAGAGTCTTCCGCCGTGCTGTGGACCTGAAGCGAATCGCAAAGCGAGGGAGCGTGGGCCATGGAACCGTCGAGCTTCTTCCTCTCGAAGAGGGCGTGTCTCGTCACGATCTGTCTGCTTCTCGTCGCCGGGGCGGTGCGCGCGCAATGCGATCCCGCGTTCCTGCGGGGAGACTCGAACCGAGATGGGAGCGTCGATCTGAGCGACGGCGTCTCCACGCTGGGGTACCTGTTCCTGGGATGGAGCCTGCCGCTCTGTCTCGA
>JAFGKN010000454.1 GCA_016928605.1 Planctomycetota bacterium
CCCCCGGCGGCGAGCTGCTCGTCCCCGGCCTGCAGAACGAGGTGGTCGCCGCCCGGATGCTCGACGGCGGGAGGAAGCTCGGCGCGCGATCGAGCGAGGATGGCGTGACCGTCGCGCTGCCGCCGCAGGCGCCCGATCCGATCGCCTCGGTGGCGATCCTCGAGATCCGGGGCAGGCCGGTGGTCGTCAAGCCGGCCATCCGCCAGGCCGAGGACGGCTCGCTGACGCTGAGCGCTGTCGCGGCCGATCTGCGCGGGCCGAGCGCCGTCTCGCCGCCGCGGCTGGAAGGCCCTGCGGGCGAGATGAACATCGGCTACTGGTTCGAGCCGCGCTGCCGTGCGGAGTGGGTCGTCGAGATCAAGAAGCCCGGCGAGTTCGCGGTGAGCGCCATCGCGGCGGCCACCGGCGACGGCGCCCGCATCACCGTCAGCGCCGCCGGCTCCGCGCTCGAGGCGGCGATCCCGAGCACCGGCGACTACAAGAAGTACACCACCGTCGAGCTCGGCCGGCTCGACATCCCGCAGCCGGGCCGTCACGCAGTGATCCTCCAGCCGAAGACCGAAGGCTGGACGCCGATCAACATCCGCCGCCTGGTGCTCACGCCGGCCGCCGGCTCGCGGGCGGCGAGGCCATCCTCCGCGAAGTCGTTCGATCTCACATCGCCGGATGGGAAGATCGAGGTGACCGTGACGCTCGGCGAGGCGGCCGGCGCGCTGACCTTCCGGGCCGAGAGCCGCGGGACGCCCATCCTCGCGGAGAGCCCGCTCGGCATCCTGACGGACCGGGCCAGGTTCACCGAAGGATTGGAGCTCGTCAGCACCGAGAAGGCGAGCATCGACGAGACGTACACGCTTCCCCACGGCAAGGTGTCAACCTATCACAACCGGGCGAACGAGCTGACGCTCTCGCTCGAGAAGGAAGGGCAGAGGCTCGACGTCATCTTCCGGGCCTACGATGACGGGATCGCCTTCCGCTACGCGATCCCCGGCGCTGGAGGCATCCGGATCACGGAGGAGGCGACCGCCTTCCATGTCGCGGGCGCGCCGGTCTACTGGGGGCAGTCCCACCCGAACGCCTACGGCTACGAGTTCCCCCTCGGGAGGATCGACAGCGAGTCCCTCTCCCTGGCGCTGCTCTGCGAGCTCGAGGAGGAGAAGCACTGGGTCCTCCTCGCCCAGGCGGCGACGTACGGCGACTACTGCATCCCGCACCTGGCGCGGGCCGACGGGAACCGGAACCTGCTGAAGCTCGCGTTCCCTCTCGACCAGAAGGAGCCGATCCGGACCGCGCTGCCCTTCGCGTCGCCGTGGCGCGTGGCGGTCATCTCTCCGGACGATCCGGGCGCGATCGTCGAGCAGACGCTCTTCGAGAACCTGAACCCGCCGACGGAGCCGGAGCTGCTGGGTGCCGACTGGATCCGGCCGGGCCGCGCCAGCTGGGACTGGTTCGCCGGCGACAAGCCGAACTGGAAGGGCTGGGTCGAATTCGCGGCCGAGATGGGCTGGGAGTACCACCTGATCGATGCCGGATGGGAGGGCTACGTCAAGGATCCGGCCGCGGCCACCGAGTATGCCAGGAGCAAGGGCCGGGGGATCTTCGCCTGGCGCAAGACGCCGGGCCTGATGGAGCCGGAGGCCATCGAGGAGCTTTTCGAGCAGTATTCCGAGATCGGCTTCCGCGGCTCGAAGGTCGACTTCTTCGACCGCCTGCCCGGCGGAAAGACCGGCGATGACTACGAGGACACCCAGATGGGGCTGCGGGTGCGCGACAATCTCTGCCGCATCGGGGCGAAGCACAGGATCCAGCTCGTCTTCCACGGCTGCGCGATTCCATCGGGCGAGCGGCGGCGATGGCCCCATGTGCTGGGCACGGAAGCGATCAAGGGGCAGGAGGGAAGTCCGAGCGCCGAGAGCGACAACTGCATCGCCTACATCCGGAACCCCCTCGGCTCGGTCGACTGGTCGCCGGTCTGGTTCGGTAAAGGCGGCAAGACCGACGCGTACCAGCTCGCCACGAGCGTCGTGTTCGAGACGGGCCTCCTGATCTTCGCCGACCTGCACAGGGACTACCTGGCCCACCCGTCGAGGGACTTCCTGAGGAGAGTGCCCGCCGCCTGGGATGAGACTCGATTCATCTCCGGATACCCGGGGAGCCACACCGTCATCGCCCGCCGCAAGGGGAAGGAGTGGTACGTGGGCGGCCTCGCGACGAAGCGGCGGGATGTCGAGCTTCCGCTCGAGTTCCTGGAGGGCGGCAGAGCGTACACGGCGACGGTCTACAGGGACACGATGACGGGCCTCGAGATGGCCATCGAGACGAGACAGGTCTCGAGCGCCGATACGATGACGCTGCCCGTGGTCGATCGCGGCGGATTCGTCATCCATCTGGCGCCGGCGAGGCAGTGACGCAGAGCCGTGAGGCGGAGCCAGGCGACGCCGCGACACCGTCTCGCGGGCGTCAGTGCCGCATCGTGCAGATTCCTGATGCACCTGGCCGGCGCCTTCGCCCGCCGGCCGAGGAGCGGCGGCGATCGCGGCCCGTTACAGGGCGCTTACATTCCCGCGTCGCGATCCGGGCTACACTGGCGCCGATCCATCTGCCCATCCGATGGCGAGGTGATGCGATGAGCCGTCCATCCCGAAATCGTTCCTTCGATCACCGCTTGATCTGCGCCTGTCTCGGGCTTCTCGCCTGCGCGCTCGGGCCGCATCTCTCGGACGCCGCCGCGGGCGAAGCCGGGGCATCCGTTCGAGCGGGCGGCATCCGGGGAGAGGTCATCGACGACGAGGGGCGGCCCCTCGCGGGCGTCTGCGTCGTGGCCTGGACGGAGGCAGCAGGCAGGCTGCGCGATGCGGCGAGCCTCCGGGCGTTCTCGGATCCCGGGGGGAGGTTCGAGCTTCCGCTGCCGCCCGTCGCCGTCCGCTACACGCTGTGGCTCACGAGGGGCGGGTACGCGTCCAGGACCGTCAGCGCGCTCTCCGGCTCCCCGGAGGAGCTGGAGGTCACCCTGGAGCCGGCGGCCGAGCCGGCGCGGACGCTCGCCGGCAAGGTCGTCGATCTGCCCTCGGGGCGGCCGGTCGCCGGCGCCGCCGTCCACCTGTCGGCCTCGAGCGGCTACCTGCGCGAGGCGCGAACGGACGGCGATGGACGATTCATCTTCGAGAGCCTCCCGCGCCTGAGCTCTGCGATCCTCCGCGCCCGGAAGGACGAGCGCGCATCGTCCTACCGCGTGTTGAAGGATGGCGAGAGGAGCATCGAGCTCGGCCTCGGCCCTCCCTCCCGGCTCGAGGGCGTGGTGAGGAACCGGGTTTCAGGCGAGCCCGTCGCCGGAGCCGAGGTATCTCTCGGGCCGGGCTTCGTCAGCGACTTCAAGCTCGAGGCGAAGGCCGACGCCGAGGGGCGCTACGCTTTCGAGATGGTCCCTCCGGGGAAGTACCAGGCCGGCGCCTCGGCGCCCGGCTTCTTCGAGCCCGCGACGCGGGGCGACTTTCTCGAGCGCGCGGAGCTCCCACTCGCACCGGGCCAGCGCGGCTTCTATCCGGTGGACCTCCTTCCGTTCGTGCGCGTCGCCGGCCGCGTGATGGGGCCGGACGGCGAGCCGGTCGCGGACGCCGCCGTCGGATCTCCTGACTGCTGGGAGACCGGAGGGAGCGGCGGCCAGAGGTGGAGCCTCGCGAGGACGGACGGCCAGGGCCGGTTCTCGCTCGAGGTCGGCCGCGCGGGGAGGGAGGTGGATCTCTCGATCTACTCGCCGGCGGCGGGGACAGCGCACACGAGGATCGCGCCCCTCGAGGCAGGCGAGACACGCGATGTCGGCGCGGTCCGTCTTCCCGGGACCGCGCGCATCCGCGGGCGTGTCACGGACTCGAGCGGATCGCCGCTCGCGGACGTGCGCGTCGACTGTCTCGGGGCGGCCGCCGAGTCGGCCGTCACGAGCGCTGACGGTCGCTTCGACCTCGGCTGGTTCTCCCGCGGAGCCGCGGAGAGCGGAGATCTCCTCCTGAGACTCCTCGCGCCGCGCCCGGCGAGCGGCCCCCGCGGCGACTCGCTCCGGTCGCTGGTCGTCTCCGGCACCGCGGCGCAGGAGGCCTCCGCCGATGGGCCTCTCCACCTCCATCGAACGATCCCTCTAGCGGCTCGCGCCGGAGAGGTCGAGGAGGTCGAGGCGGCTCTCGAGGCGACCGAGCGGCTCGTCTTCACGGGAGAGATCCGAGACTCCGGCGGAACGCCGGTCGAGGGCGCCAGGGTCCTCCTCTTCGCCGGAGACGCGGACGAGCGCACCTGGCAGAGAGAGCTGGAGCCGATGTCGTTTCTCATCTCCTCGTCGTCCGTCGAGCACCGGGACGTGGTTCTTGGCCAGAGCGTCTCGGACGCGGATGGCCGCTGGGAGATCGCGGCGGCCCGGGAGACGCGGGAGAGCCTCGAGGTCCAGCATCCGCAGGTGCGGTCGGACGGGCGGACGTACTCGCTCGGCGTGCGATCCCCCGCGGGGGAGACCGCGCTCGTGAAGTCCCTCGCCCCGGCGGAGGGGATCTCTCGATCGCACCACGAGCTCCGGCTCGAGGGAGCGACCGCCCGCCGGAGGCTCGCCGGCCGCGTCGTCGATGCGGATGGCAATCCTCTCGGCGGCATCGAGCTGCACGCGGGATACGTCTTCGATCTCCAGCGAGTCGTCACGGCGGACGATGGCCGGTTCGTCTTCGAGAGCCGCGCCGAGGCTTCCCGCCGCGACGAGCGGGCTGTGGTGCGCATCGACGCCGCCGGCTGGTACGTGCTCTCGCCCGATCCGGGCCGCCGCCGGAGCGAGTTCGCCGCAGCGTGGAGCGAGGATGCGGGGGACGAGATCCAGGTCGTGCTCGGGCGAGGCGGCGTCGTCACCGGTCATGTCCGCTGGGGATCCGGGAGGCCTGTCGTCGGATTCCGGATCTCGTGGCCCGGCGGCGAGGCGATCTCCTTCGATCCCGAGGGACGATTCCGCCTCGAGGGGTTCCCCCCCGGCGGGCACGACATCCAGGTGAGGAGCGAGGAGGGCGTGAAGACCGCTCGCCGCATCGATCTCGAGCCGGGCGGCTCGCTCGAGGAGGAGATCCTCCTCCCCGATGCCGATCGAGTTCTCCGCGGCCGCCTGCTCGACGAGCAGGACCGGCCCGCCCGCCGGATCACGGTCTCGATCTCAGGAGAGCATCTCGAGACTGCGAGGCTCCCCGACGCGGAGGGCTGGTTCCAGTGCCAGCTGCCTCCCGGCGAGTACACGCTGACTCCCTTCCAGGCGGACTCCCGGCACGGCGGCCCGTCCTACAGACCGGTCCGGATCGCCATCGGCGAGGAGCAGCCCGATCTCGAGGTGACGGTGCGCGCCTCGAGGGCGAGGTGAGCGCCGCCGCGGGCGCGTCCAGGCACAGAGGCTCCCGGCCTCGCGTCGGCCCTGAATGCGATCGCTCTCCCTTCGCTGTTGACTCGACGCTGCTTGCGGCTAGGCTGATGCGAACGACCGGACTCCGCGGAGGTGTCTCCAGAGTCCAGAGAGTGAGAGGCTCGAGCGATGTCGGCAGCCCCGTGTCAAGATCCCTCGCTGGCCCCGCGACGAGGGCCGCTCCCGATCCCATCGGCTCGAGCCCTCGTCCTCCTCTGCTTCTTCCTCTCCGGAGCGACGGGCCTTCTCTACGAAGTCGTGTGGATTCGGCTCTTCGGGTTCACCCTCGGGAGCACCCACCACTCTCTCACCCTCGTGGTTGCGGTCTTCATGGGGGGATTGGCGCTGGGGAGCCATCTCGGAGGAAGAGTCGCAGATCGGAGCCGGAATCCACTGCGGCTTTACGGATTTCTCATCCTCGGCGTGGGAATCATATGTCTGGCCATACCCTCTTTGATCCGGATCGTCGAGCCGCTCTTCGGGTGGATGTACCGCCTCCACGACGGCGCTCCGGATGCCTGGCCTCTGCTCCTCGTCAGGCTCGCGGTTTCGACTCTGATCATCCTCGTTCCGACGACGCTCATGGGCGCGACGCTCCCCGTCCTGGCCAGGCATTTCACCCGGAGCCTGCGCAGCGTCGCATGGGACTTCGGCCGGCTTTACGCTTTCAACACGTTCGGCGCGGTCGCCGGTGCCTTCCTCACCGGAGCGTTTGGAATCCCGATGCTGGGCCTCTGGGGCTGCATACTGACCGCGGCCTTCATCGACTTCGGCATCGCGTCGGCCGTGTTTGTCATGAGCCGCGGCGCGACACACCCCGAGGCAGCGGCCGCCCATGCAGCCGAGGCGCATTCCCCGCGGGGCGTCACCGATTCCGAGGCGGAGCTGGAGCCGCCGCCGGCATGGGATCTCCGGATTCCCGTGCTCGCCTTCGCGCTCTCCGGATTCGCCAACATGATCCTGCAGATCGCATGGACGAAGGCCCTGACGGGGACCATCGGAAACAGCACCTATGCCTTCACCATCATCGTCACGCTTTTCATCCTGGGGATCGGCATCGGAGGGATGATCGCAGCGCGGCTGGCCGACCGGTTACACAACATACCGCTCCACCTCGGGCGTCTCTTGATGGTGACGGCGGCATACGTGCTCTTGACGATTCCGCTGCTGGGTGTCCTCCCGGTCTGGGGCGCGATCGTGTTCGCCAGGGCGGATCCGAGCTTCGGGCCGATGCTGTGGAGGCAGGCCGCACTGGTGGCCGTCATCGTGCTCCCGGCAACGACGCTCATGGGCATGGTGTTTCCCGTGGTGGGAAAGTGGGTGACGAGACACATCGAGAGCGTCGGGCGGTCCGTTGGCAACGCTTACTTCGCAAATACGGCCGGAGCCATTCTCGGTACCCTGACAGCGGGCTTCATCCTCATACCTCTGGTCGGACGCGTTCATTTCGTGCTCTACATGGCCAGTGGAATCACACTCGCGACGGGTGTGCTCGTCTGCCTGCGATTCGGTCGGAGCTGGAGGTCTCACGCGGTGCACGGGATCTTCGCTATGGTGCTGCTGGTTCCCGCATTTGCCATGAGACCGTACGGCGTGCTCGGCTCGCAGAACGTCTACTGGCACCCATCGATTCACAGCCTCGGTGTATACCAGGCGTATCAGGCCCAGGTCTATGCGCAGGACGATGCGGGCTTCTCCGAGGTGGCGGACCGCCTCATCGAGCACAACCGGATTCTCTACTTCCGTGAAGGTGTTCATGCTTCCGTGGCTGTCGCCGAGCTTCCGGGAACGGGGATCGTTGCTTTACGGATTGCGGGAAAGACAGAAGGCTCCGCGCGCTCCGACGGGAAAACGACGTCTGACATGCCCACTCAGCTGGCCCTGGCTCACTTGCCGGTGCTCTTCCACTCCGGTCCACGATCCGTAGCGACGCTGGGGCTGGGCACCGGGATGACGCTCGGGGCGCTGACGCTCTATTCGGTGGACGAGGCGTCGCGCGAGGGAGCGGCCACGGATGCCCGCGGTCTTTACACCATCGAGGCCATCGACTCACTGGAGATCTCGCGAGAGGTGCTCGAGGCCGTCGACAAGCACTTCTCGCCGCACAACAACGATGCCACTCGACACCCGCGCGTGCGGCATGTGCTCGGCGACGGCCGCAATCACCTCCTCCATACTTCGAAGCGCTATGACGTCATCACATCGGAGCCTTCCAATCCGTGGATCGCGGGCATCGGCAATCTCTTCACGAAGGAGTTCTTCGAGATCGTGCGCGACCACCTGACGTCCGGGGGTGTCTTCTGCCAGTGGCTCCAGGGTGCTAACCTGCGCAGAGAAGAGTTCAAGATGGTCCTCCGCACGGTGCTCGAGGTGTTTCCCGAGCACCTGCTGTTCTGGAACTACGCGCACGACTGCATCATGATCGCGAGCGACCAGCCGCTCAGGTTCAAGCCCGACCGTGTCCGGATGGCTCTACAGGATCGCCGTATCGCCGAGGAGCTCGGCGTCTTTGGAGTCAGCCGGCCGGATCAGCTCGTCCAGTCCATGCGATGGACAGCGCCCGACATCCGGAGGCTGGTCAGTGGCGCGCCCGTGAACCAGGACCTCTACCCCTACCTCGAGTTCACCGCTCCGCTCGGACTCCATGGCCACTACCTGGACGCGTTCGAGGAGATCCTCAGTCATCCTCTCTCGGATTTCTCGAGCGTCATGGAGGCGCTCGATGCCCCGTCTTTCCAGCGGTTCGAGCTGGGCCGTCGAGGCTTCGATGCCTACCAGCATCTCAGCTTCCTCAACGATCGCAAGCAACCTCTCGACAACGCGAGCGCGGAGCGGCTCCGTGCGGTGGCCCTATCCGACAACGAGCGCGCCATCGACCTCTCTGCAGCGCTCTCGCCGGAGCACGCTCTGCTGCTGTGGCGCATCCTGCAGGGAGAAAAGGACCTCGAGACAGCGCTCAAGACCGTCGAGGCCGCGCGGCAGAGTCACGGCGATCTGTTCGATCTGCTGCAGGCCCAGGGGATGACCCTGGCCCAGCTGGGCAGGCTCGATGAATCCGTGCGCGTCTTCGATGCCGCCCTGGGCCGGGCGCGGACTCCAGCCCAGAGCGCGATGATCCACAACGACAAGGGCTTTGCCTTCGAGATCCACGGCAGGCTGGAGCAGGCCGAAGCTGAATACCGGGCCGCTCTGAAGGCCGACCCCGGATTCCAGAAGGCGCGCGACAACATCGACCGCATCCTCAACCCGCAGCCGCGCTGACCGCCCTGCCGCAGGGAGGTCCTCTGCGGCTGGACGAGCTGAAGGGCACCGCGAGATCCTCGAGAGCGAGGCGAGGGCCGTGGTGCGCGCGATCCGCGCGTCCCGGGCCGCTCCGGCGCAGCGTGCGCGGACGGGCTTGCGCTCAGCGCCCGCACGGCTGCCACGGGCGCGCGCGGCTTCGTGCGCGCGGAAGCCGGCTCCCTGGTGTTCCGAGAGCGCCGAGCGCACCCGCCTTCCGGCCGTCCTACTCCTGTCTCCACACCACCCGGAGTCCGGCGGTGGAGCCGGGAGGTCCCATCGCGTGGACGCGGGACGCCGAGCGGCAGAGGTGCGACTGACCTCCCCAGCTTCCTCCGCGGACGACGCGGCCGGTCGCGCCGCTTCCGGAGATGGAGATCGGATCGGGTCCGCTCGCCCGGGGGCTCGAGTAGAAATCGGGGTCGTACCGGTCCGCGCACCACTCCGCCACGTTCCCGTGCATGTTGAACAGCCCGTACGCGTTGGGGACGAAGGAGTCGACGGCGACGGTCTCGAGCCGAGCCGTTCCCGATCCCTCGCACGGGTCCTCGCCGAGGCTCGAAAAGTTCACCTGGTCCGTCGTGATCGCGCTTCCGAAGGCGAAGGGCGTCCGCGTCCCCCCCCGGCACGCGAACTCCCACTGGGCTTCCGTCGGGAGGGACAGGCCGGTGCGGTCTGCGAAGAGCAAGGCGTCGTCGAAGGAGACCGAATCGACCGGCAGGTCATCCGTGTCCACTCCCTCGGGCAATCCGAGCCCCGCCTGAAAGACGGATGGATTCGTTCCCATGACCGCTTCCCACCGAGCCTGCGACACCTCGTGCTTCGAGATGAGAAACGGGCTCAGACGGACCTCGTGCACCGGCGCCTCGTCGGCCTCGCGCCCGCACTCTTCCGCCGCACTTCCCATCAGGAATGTCCCGCCGGGAAGAAGGACCATGGCGATGCCGGTCGGCCCGTGCA
>JAFGKN010000455.1 GCA_016928605.1 Planctomycetota bacterium
CGATGGTCCAGCGGGCCTGGCGCAGGACCGCGCGCTGCGATGAGGCCATCAGCTCGTACCAGACGGTGATGAGCGAGCCGTCCGCGAGCTGCGCCGTGCTAGGATAGCCGAGGTCGCCTCCGGCTCCGTCGCCCGAGACCGTCAGCGGCTCGGACCAGGTGCGGCCGTGATCCTCGCTCAGCCTCGCCTGGTTGCCGAAGGGCGGGCGGCGATGGCCGTAGGTCATCAGCAGCCTGTCGTCCTTCAGGCGGAGCAGGTGCGAGGGCAGCCCCCAGACGGCGATCGACCTCGGCGCGCTCCACGTCGCTCCGCCGTCGGAGGACTCCGACTGCAGCGTCTCGCCGCTGTGGTTCCGGTTGTGGTTGCGGATCTGGAGAACGATCCTCCCGTCCGCGGTCTCCACGGCGTGCAGCTCGTGGTACTGGCGGGGGTCGTCCCCTTCGCGGGCGGGGATTTCAGCCAGCCAGCTCCAGCTCTGGCCGTCGTCCTTCGAGACGCAGACTCCGACGCGCCCGCTGCGCCAGAGGTCCTTGCCGGCGTAGAGGATCCGGCCGCCTGAGAGCTGGACGGGGCCGTGAGGGCTGTCGACGAGACAGTCGTAGCGGCCGGACCAGGTGATGCCGCCGTCGGTCGAGCGGACCATCCAGACGCCGAGGGCGGCCTTCCGCCCCTCGGCGCTCGCGCGGCGGTGAGCGGAGCGCCAGCGCTCGAGCCTCTGCGGATCCCACGCCCCCGGCTTGCCGGCCTCCGCGGACTCCGCCCGCTGGAGGATCGGCTCGTAGGCGAGCGAGGTGAACGTCGTCACGAGCACCGTTCCCTTCGCCGTCTCCATCACGCCGGCGTCCCGATCGTCGATGGGGCTGTCCATCAGCACGCGCGGCCAGCTCCAGGACCGACCTTCATCGTCCGAGACCATCAGCTCGACGCGGCCGAACGGGCAGACGTGGCCCTCGCGCCCGCCGGAGCAGACGACGAGGAGCTGGCCGCTGGCTCTCCGCGCGATCGTCGGCCAGCCGTGGTAGAGCCGCGGCTCGTGGCTGATGACCTTCGTCTCGAGCACCCTCGCGCTCGCTGCGGCTGCCAGGCGTGGACGGAACAGCGCGGCCGCGGCGAGACCCGCGCCTCCGGCGAGGAAGCTCCTTCGCGCCATGCGGACAGGCTTCATCGATGCTCCTTTCGCGGATTGGGATCCTCGATCTCTCCCGCCCGGACCGAGGACGACTCTTGCTAACCTTGCCGGACGGTGATCGGCGGGATGTCGAACTTCGGATTCTGGCCGAGGAACCGGGCAGGGTTGTTGTGGAACACCTCGATCGCCTCCTGGAGCGAGTGCCCGCGGAGGCGGAACTCGAGGATGCACTGCTGGAGCGTGAAGGGATCGCTGGGGCCCCAGTCGGCCGACGAGTTGACGAGGATCCGCTCCGTTCCGTACATCTCGAGCATGTCGACGGCCCGCCGGGGCGAGCACTTCGTGATCGGGTAGAGGGTGAACCCGGCCCAGTAGCCGGCGTCGAGGATGTCGCGGATCGTGTGCTCCTCCGCGTGATCGATCCAGACGCGGCCAGGATCCACGGGCATGTTCCGGAGAACGTCCAGCGTGACCTTTGTGCCCCGCAGCTTGTCCTGGAGGTGCGGTGTGTGGACCAGGATGAGCTGGTCGTACTGGAGCGCCAGCTCGACCTGCGCCTGGAAGATCTCGATCTCGTTCGTGGTGCTCTTGTGAAGCCCCGTCTCCCCCACCCCCAGCACCGTCGGCTTCTCGAAGAACCCGGGCATCTTCTCGAGCACCGCTCGGCTGAGCTCCGGATTCTCCGCCTCCTTGGGATTGACCGCCACCCACGAGAAGTGGCGGATCCCGTACTGGGCGGCGCGCGTCGGCTCGAACTCGCTGATCTGCCGGAAGTAGTCGATGAAGGTCTCGGGGTAGAGCCGGTCGAACCCGGCCCAGAACGCCGGCTCGGCGACGGCGACCACCCCCGACATGGCCATGCGCTCGTAGTCCTGCACTGTGCGCGCGATTCCGTGATAGTGCGGTTGGATGATCTGCATCTCTGGGATCCTCGAAAGGTGGGCTCGAGCTCGCATCACCCGGCGGTCGGCGGTCGGCGGCTCGATGAGAAGAGAGAAGAGCGTCCGCGCGGAGGCGCGCTTCAGTCGACGGGGTCGGAGAAGATCCGGAGCAGCCGCTCGGCCCGGTCATGGCCGGAGTCCGGATCGGCGATGATCGCGAGCGAGCGGTAGATGTTCGCCAGGCGCTCGCCTCCCTCTCCAGGCGTCCCGCCAGCGCGCCCGTAGCGATCTAGCGCGGCGGCGATCTCCAGCAGCATGCAGCGCACATCGAGAAAGCAGCGATCGAGGACTTCGGCTCCGTTCACCATGGCATCCAGGCCCTTGCATCGGTGGAGGCGGACGGCACCTGTCCGCCCGCGCGCGGTTCGTGATGAGGCGTCCGGCCGCGCCACGCGCGGCGGCGCGGCCCGGCGGCGCCACTGCGGATCATGATAGGCGAATCCGACGTCTGTGCCAATCCCCGCGGCCGGCCGCGCGGAGACCCGCCTGCCTCGCCGGCAAGGTGCCCGGCCCCCGCGAGGAATCATCGCTGGCGCGCGATCCCGCCGGGTGATCGCGGCCCCTGTGCCCGGCGAAGCCCTGTGATGCCGGGCTGGAACCTGGCGCTCCCAGCCGAAGCCATCATGGCTCCGGCCAGCGGAGGTGGCGATGGAGGAAGCGGAAGGTGCCCTCCGCGCGGATGGCGTGCGGTCCGTCGAAGAGCTCGATCTCGGTCCGCTCCGGGATGCGGAGGTCGGCGTAGAGCAGCCGCACCTTGGCGTACTCGCTGGCCACGGCCTCGTCCGGCGCGACGCCGTCGCGGTGGCCCCTCTCCACCATGAAGGGGCGCGGCGCGATCAGCGCGGCCATCTCGGCGTAGTTGAAGGTGCTCCCCAGGTCGAACTCGAAGATCTCGTACTCTCCGGTCGAGACGTAGGTGTAGCGGCTGCGGGTCGACGCGTTCTTCCAGATCCACTCGTTGAAATCCGCCGAGCAGATCGAGAGGCAGTAGCGGTCGACCAGCGCCGGCACGCGCATGGCGGTCTTGCCCCCGTACGAGAGGCCGTAGAAGCCGATGCGCTCCGGATCGACGAAGGGCAGGCTCGCCAGCCAGCGCGTGATCTGGTCGTGCTGCGAGGTGATGACCGAGAAGAGCGTCTTCCCGATGGGATTCGCCTTGCGCTGGAGCGTGCGGAACCGGTCCCCGAAGATGTACGGATTCTGCGGAGCGAAGGCGACGAAGCCGCGCTCGGCGAGGCGGCAGGCGAAGCGCCCGTACGCGGGGCGATCGACGGAGGGATCGGCGACGTGCGAGGGCCGGCCCTCCAGCCCGTGCTGGCAGACGACGACGGGGCGGCGCTCTCCCGCCGCGATGCCTCTGGGCACGAGCAGGATCCCGAAGGCGATGACATCGGGGAAGACATCGAGGACGACCTCGTACCCGCGGTACGCCGGCTCGTCGAACACGCGGCGGCTGCGCGGCGAGGGATCGAGGAGCTCGCGGTCGAACCGGCCGATGACCTCCTCGGCGAAGTAGTCGCGGTACCACCGGACCGACTCGCTCCAGGCGTCGGCCGAGCGCGAGGCGCGGTCCGCGCGCTTCCAGAACTCGTCGCGCACGTAGGCGCTCTCGCGGAGGAGATGCTGGGTGTCCTCCTCGATCTCCCTCACCTGGCGGAGCAGGCGGTCGCTGGGACCGCACGCCTCATCCTCGAGCGCGGGGGCCTCTCCGGCGGGCGCGAGACCGCCGCCCGGAACGAGCGCATCCAGGAAGGCGGCGAGCGCATCCTCCGAGCCGAACGGGCCGCGGCCGTCTCCGGAGAGCACCAGATCGAAGCGCGGCGGCGGATCGAGCCCAGCCAGGAGCTCTCGCGCGCGGGCGAGCTCGCGCCGGACGGACGCCGGATCGGGCGTCGTGAGCCGGCCCGGCGCTCCGCCGGTTCCGGGAGGCACCGCGAACTCGGGGCCGGCGCACGCCTCGACGACGAGCGCTCGAGGCGCGATGAGGCTCGCGATCTCGGCGTCGCCGAACTCGCGGAGAAGGCCGAACACGTTGCGGTCGATCGGCTCCCGCCAGACCTCCTCGCGCCGGTCGAAGTAGCCGCTGACTCCGGCGGCGGCGATGCGCCGGTCGAGAGCCGCCGCGTGAAGCGCGACGAGGCCGCCCTCGCCGTGCCCGAAGACGCCGATCCGCCCTCCGATCTCCGCCGCCGACCCCTCGAGCTCGTCGACGGCGGCGAGGACCTTCTGCACCTCGTAGCCGATGATGTGGCGGCCCAGCTCGAAGGCGGGGCGGTAGAGGAACTCGCGATGCGTGAGCCGCGTCCGCCGCTCTCCTCGCATCGTCGTCGAGAAGGTCGATGCTCGGTCGATGAGGAAGGGGATCACGACCCGGCAGCCGCTCTCCGCCAGCCGCCGGGCGAGCTGCGAGATCGGAGGGATGCCCGGCTCGACGCCCGAGAGCATCTCCGGCGTCTGGTCCGCGTCGCCCAGCGCGACGACGCCGGCGATCGGCGAGCGCCCTGAGGGCTCGAGGAGGAGGCCCTCGCCGTGGACGCCCCGCACCGCCGGCCAGCGGATCCGCAGGACCTCGTAGCCCTCCGCGGTCGCGATGCGCGCGGAGCAGCGAGTGGTCGCCGCCAGCTCGAAGCCTTCCAGCGCCCGCCGTTCGTCCCGGACTCCCAGGATCCTCGCGAGCCGCCGCCGCCGGGGCTCGACCGACGCATCCAGGGCAGCGGGCGAGGAGAGGTCCCGATTCCACAGCGCGGCCCGCCCGCGGGCTGCTTCCTCGATCTCCCGCAGGAGGAAGCGGTCGATGCCATCCACGAGCAGGGAGGCGATGTCCCCCTCGATCTCGAGCGGCGCCGTCGCGGGGAGCCGATCGCCCCCGGCGGCCGGCGCGCGCTCTCCCGCAGGCATGCCGCCGCGGACGCACAGGCAAACCGCCAGCGCCAGGACGATGACGGGCGAGAGGACGATCCGTGGATGTTTCGCACTCATGGGACCTCCGGATTCCGGACATCGGTGTCCATCAGATTCTGCCATCTCCTCCCCCCCGTTTTTCTTCCCGCTCCCCTCCTGAGTCCGAGGCCGAGCCCGAGCCCGAGCCCGAGCCCGAGGCCGAGGCCGCTCCCGCTCCGCTCCGGAACGGCGCAAGGATCAGAACCGGAGCCCGCTCGCTTGCCCGGCGCGGCCGCGCTC
>JAFGKN010000456.1 GCA_016928605.1 Planctomycetota bacterium
GGCGATCCGGTGAGCCAGGCGAGACCATGAGCGAGGAGCGGAGATGGCATGCCGCTTCGGTGATGGAGGAAAGACCGTGAGCGCGGACTCGACGGAAGCGGGCGGCGGCGGGGCGCTCAGCCTGCCGGAGAAGATCGTGCTCTGGAAAGGCCGGCACCTGCACTTCGTCGCGCGGGGGAGCTGGGAGTACGTCGAGCGCCCCGGCATCACCGGCCTCACCGCGATCGTCCCGCTCACGCCGAACGGCGAGATCGTGCTCGTCGAGCAGCACCGGCCTCCGGTGGGCCGGCCGGTGATCGAGCTGCCCGCGGGCCTCGCCGGAGACGTGCCCGGCGAGGAGGGAGAGCGCCTCGTCGACGCGGCGCGGAGGGAGCTCCTCGAGGAGACGGGCTTCGACGCGGGCGAGCTGATCCTCCTGACCGAGGGCGCCTCGTCGGCCGGCCTGACCGACGAGGTCATCAGCTTCTTCGCAGCGAGGAAGCTGAGGCGCGTCTCGGCCGGCGGCGGAGACGCGAGCGAGGCGATCACCGTGCACGAGGTCCCGCTCGAGCAGGCCCACGACTGGCTCGAGGAGCGGCGGCGCGCGGGCGCTCTGGTCGATCTGAAGGTCTACGCGGGGCTCTACTTCGCCCGGCGGCTTCAGAGAGAGTGAGGGCGCCGGTGATCCCTTGTCGCGCGGTGGCGGCTGTGCTTCAATACGCCAGCGGAGGCCGGAGGGCTTCGCCGAGAGCGCGGCGAGATTCTGGAAAGGAAGATGAAGGAGCGAGGCGTGCGGATCCTGGGGGTCGATCCGGGGACGAGGATCGCGGGCTATGGCGTTCTCGATGCGGCCGGCGGAGCTCGACTTTCTCTCGTCGCCTGCGGGGCGATCCGGATGCCCGCGGCCGGCATGCCGGAGAGGCTCCGAGTGCTCTACGAGGAGCTCGTGCGGCTGATCGAGGAGCACCGGCCGCGGATCCTCTCGGTCGAGACGGTGTTCCACGGAAAGAGCTTCCAGAGCGTACAGAAGGTGGGAGAGGCCCGCGGAGTGGTGCTGCTCGCGGGAGCGATGCACGGCATCGAGGTGGAGGAGTTCACCCCGGCCGTCGTCAAGAAGACGGTGACCGGCAGCGGGCGCGCCTCGAAGCCGCAGGTCCAGAGCATGATGGCCCGCCTCCTCGGTCTCGAGCCGCCGCCCGAGCCGGTGGACGTGACCGATGCCCTGGCGCTCGCCTACTGCTGCTGCCGGCGCGCGTGGCGCCGGAGCCTTGCCCCTGCGCGCTCGAGCAGCCGCGATCTCCTGCGGCGGGCGCGGACCATGAGATGATGAGTCAGAGTCGGAGAGAGAGCCATTCATGAGCGAGACCACCGGCGTGAAGATCCTGCGCGAGTTCAACGTCCCGGAGCTGGGGCCCGTGCGGCGCGGCAAGGTGCGCGATGTCTACGACCTCGGCGACCGCCTTCTGTTCGTCGCTTCGGACCGCCTCTCCGCGTTCGATGTCGTCTTTCCGGGCGGCATCCCGCACAAGGGGCGGCTCCTGACCCAGCTCTCGCTCTTCTGGTTCGAGCGGCTCGGTGTCGAGAGCCACCTGATCAGCGCCGACCCCGCGGACCTGCCGGAGAGCTGCGCGGGCCGCGCCGACGACTTGCGCGGGCGGTTCATGATCGTCGAGAAGCTGCGGATGCTCCCCGTCGAGTGCATCATCCGGGGCTATCTCGCCGGCTCGGGGTGGAAGGAGTACCAGCGCCTCGGGACGGTCTGCTCGATCCCCTTGCCGGCCGGCCTGCTGGAATCGAGCCGCCTCCCGGAGCCGCTCTTCACCCCGTCGACCAAGGCCGACTCGGGCCACGACGAGAACATCTCCTTCGAGACAGCCGCGTCGATGGTGGGCGAGGAGATGGCCCGGCGGCTGCGCGACCGGAGCCTCGAGGTCTATCTCCGCGCCTCCGAGTACGCGCGCACCCGCGGCATCATCATCGCGGACACGAAGTTCGAATGGGGAGTCCGCGAGAGCACCGGCGAGCTGGTGCTCGCCGACGAGGTGCTGACGCCTGACTCCTCGCGCTTCTGGCCCGCCGACCGCTACGAGCCCGGCCGGGGCCAGCCGTCCTTCGACAAGCAGTACGTCCGCGACCACCTCATCGCCACCGGCTGGGACCAGAAGCCGCCGGCGCCGGAGCTGCCTCCCGGGATCGTTCAGGAGACCAGCGCCCGCTACATCGAGATCTACGAGCGGCTGACGGGACGGAGCTGGGAGTGACGCGGGCGATGGGAGAGACCACCGAACCGATGGCGAGCCGGCGGCGCAGCCGCGTCCGCAGGGCCCGCCGGGAGCCGACGACCGGCAAGGCGCGAGGAGGCGCCGCGCGATGACCGAGAGCCAGCCGAGAGTGCTCATCCTGATGGGCAGCGACTCCGACCTGGACGCGATGCAGGGAGCCGTCAGGGCGCTGGGCGAGTTCGGCGTCCGCTGCGAGGTGAAGGTGCTCTCCGTCCACCGCGCTCCCGACCTCGCCCTCCTGGAGGCATCGCGGGCGCGGGAGAGGGGTATCCGCGTGATCATCTGCGGCGCCGGAGCCGCGGCGCATCTGGCGGGAGCGGTCGCCGCGAAGACCACGCTGCCGGTGATCGGCGTTCCGCTCGAGAGCGGCGCGCTCCGCGGGCTCGACGCGCTCTACGCGACGGTGCAGATGCCGCCGGGCGTCCCCGTCGCGACGGTGGCGATCGGCGGCGCGCACAACGCCGCGATCCTCGCCGTGCAGATGCTGGCCCTCTCCGAGCCGGAGCTCGCCGAGCGGCTGGCCGCCTACAAGAGGAAGCTCGTCGAGCAGGTCGAGGAGAAGGACCGGCGGGCCCAGGAGCGCCTGCGGGAAGACGGGCTGTCATGAAGCGACGCTTACCGGCGAGCCAGAGGCGGCGGAGCGCGCTGCCTCCTCCCACGCTCGAGTGGAAGGGAGGCGTCGGCGGCGATCTCCTGCTCCTCGACCAGACGCGGCTGCCCGCTCGCGTGCGCTACCTGCGCATCCGCGACCTGGGCGCGCTCATCTCCGCGATCCGGGCGCTGGCCGTGCGCGGTGCTCCCGCGATCGGCTGCGCCGCCGCCTACGGCATGGTGATCGGCCTGCGGACATCGAGAGCCCGCACGGCGAGGTCGTTCGCGAGGGATGTCGAGAGGGTCCGCAGCCGCCTCGCAGCATCGCGCCCCACGGCCGTCAACCTCTTCTGGGCCCTCGACCGCATGGCCGCCCTGGCGCGCGCCATCGATTTCGAGGCCGAGGGGCTCCGGCGGGCGCTCGAGCGCCTGCTCCGCGAGGCGCTCGCGGTGCACGAGGAGGATCGAGCCCTCTGCCGCGCCATCGGCGGCCACGGGGCGGCGCTTCTTCGCAGCGGCTGGGCGGTCCTCACCCACTGCAACGCCGGCGCCCTCGCCACCGGCGGCATGGGCACCGCGCTGGCGGTGATCTACCGCGCCGTGGAGCAGGGCAAGAAGATCCGCGTCTATGCCGACGAGACGCGCCCCTTGCTGCAGGGCGCTCGGCTGACGAGCTGGGAGCTGGCCCAGGCGGGCATCCCCGTCACGCTGATCTGCGATGGCGCGGCTGCATCGGTGATCCGCGGGGGGCTCGTCGATTGCGCGTTGGTCGGCGCGGACCGCATCGCCCTCAACGGCGACGTCGCCAACAAGGTCGGCAC
>JAFGKN010000457.1 GCA_016928605.1 Planctomycetota bacterium
AAGTTCCCGCGAGTTTTCATCAACGTACAAGGCGAGTTGGTGCCCGCCGAGAGGGCCACGGTCAACTTGATGGACCACGGTTTCCTCTACGGAGATTCCGTCTACGAGACCGTGCGGACCTTCCAGCGCGTGCCGTTCCTCCTCGATCGGCACCTCGACCGCCTGCAGCGGTCCACCGATCGCATCTTCCTCCCGCTGCCCCTGAGCCGGCGCGATCTCGAGGCCGAGATCTACCGGAGCATCGAGGAGGCGCCGCTTGACGGCGACGTGATCCTCAGGGTTGTCATCTCCCGCGGGATTGGCCCCATCGGGCTCAACATCGATCTGTGCCCCGAGCCCCGGTATTTCATCTACGTGATGGAGCTCCTGCCGGACCACATCCCCGAGTCGGCCGATCCGGAGCGCGGGGGAGGCGGCATCCGAGTGGTGATCTCCAAGACTCGCCGGAACAGCCCGAGGGCGCTGGACCCCAGCATCAAGAGCGGCAACTTCCTGAACAACATCCTCGCCTACAAGGATGCGCGGGATGCCCAGGCCCAGGAGGCCATCCTGTGCACGGCCGATGGATATCTCGCCGAAGGCACCACGAGCAACGTCTTCGTGGTCAAGGGAGGATTCATCTGGACGCCGAGGAGCGAGGGGATCCTCGACGGCATCACGCGTGCCGTGCTCTTCGAGGAGTGCGCCGCGGCCGGCATCCCCATCGGAGAGACGAGCATCCCTCCGGAGGCCCTCTTCTCGGCCGACGAGGCCTTCATCTCGAGCTCCGTGCGCGGCGTCGTCCCGATCGCGGAGGTGAACGATCGCACGATCGGATCCGGCCGTCGAGGTCCCCTCACGTGGAGGCTGCAGAAGCTCTACAGGGCCCGCATGCAGAGGGAGCACGAGCGGCGGTCGCAGCGCAGGCTGCGCTCGGAGCCGGCGTCCGCCACCGGTGCCGAGTCCGCCGTCGGCGAGACGTAGAGATCGGCTCGGCCGCTCTCTGGATCTCCGCGCCAGCACCGGCATGACACGAGTATAGAAGCTCGCCGCCGACGCGGCATCTCGTGCGCGGCGGAGCCCCTCGCTCTGCAGGCGCTGAAGCCCTACGTGCGGCGCCGAGGCTCAGCCGTTCAGCCGCAGGAGCGTCTCACGCATCCGGGCGCGGAGCTTCTCCGCCTGGGCTCCCTCCTTCGACTCGTGCGAGCGCGAAGCGAAGAAGTTCGAGTAGGCGAAGAGCACGTAGCCCCGCCCGCCGGCGCGGCGGACGGCCTGGATCTGCTCCGAGAGCTGCTGCGGGGTCTTGAAGAGGTAGACGCCGATCCCCGCGACGCAGCGCTCCCTGCCCGCGCCGCCGACGGCTTTCCTCGCCGCTTCCTCGAACCTCCGGTTGTCGCGGTCGTAGTCCATCGGCACGACCTCGTCGATCCAGCCCTGGCGGAGCCACGCCGGAACGTCCTGGAAGTAGAGCTTGCGGCCGTCGTCGAAGTCGCGCAGCACCGCCGCGGAGATCGAGGCGCCTGGGTTCACCTCGCGCACGGACCGCGAGATCCTGTAGACCAGCGTGTTGATGGCCCGCGTCCGGAACTCGTCCCACTCCCGCGGGAGTCCCGCCGGGAAGCCGCCGCTCATCTCGCGGAAGAGGGCTATCGTCGGCGGATCGTAGGGGACCGCCTGCCGATCCCTGTCTCCGGTCGCGATGAATCGAATGTAATCGAGGTGGATCCCGTCCACCCGGTAGCGGCTCGCGATGTCCGTGATGACCCGCGTGACGTGCTCCTGGACCGCGGGGCTGCAGGGATTGACGATCGTGTAATGGCTGTCGAGCATCTGCCGTTTCCCGTAGCGGTCGAGGAGGAACCAGTCGGGATGGCGATGGAAGATGTGGTCCTTCTGAGCCGGAGGACGCGTGCCCTTCCAGCCGGCGAGCACGTTGATCCAGGCGTGGACCTCCATGCCGAGCTCGGCGGCGGCCTCGACGGCCAGGGCCAGGGGGTCGAATCCGGGATCCTTCGCGCCCAGCTCCTCGGCCCAGGGCTCGAGATCGGACCGGTAGAGAGCGTCGGCGCGGCCCCGCACCTGGAAGTAGACCCGGCGGAGGCCCAGGGAGGCGCAGTTGCGGAAGACAGCGCGCACGTCGGCGGCCGTCCGGTAATCCCAGCGCGTCACCCAGATGCCGCGGATCTCTCCCGAAGGGGAGCCGCTGAGCGGAGAGGCCAGAGCGGCGAGGATGCCGATCGCCAGGACCGGGGCGCGAGATCGTCCTGCGGTGGTCATGAGTTCCCTCTCTTCGAATTTCTGCTGCTTCGGCTGCTGCCGATCAGCGGCGCCGGGCGAAGCGGAGAGCGGCGCGGCGCAGCGAGGGACTTCGACCCTCTCGGCTCCACCGGCGATGGCCGGGGCTGTGCAGTCGGAAAGGCTGCTCGGCCGCTCGAGAGGCTCGAGCCCCGCCCGCGCAGTCCCCGCTGGCGAGCGCCTCGACGCTGGACGCACGTATCGGGTGTATCGTTCGATGCCGATCGGAACTTGAGTCCGTCCGGCAAAAAGCTCAGAATCTCCGCCCGGGACACTTCGCTGACCGCCGCAGATCCTCGCTCCAGGGGAATGGACGA
>JAFGKN010000057.1 GCA_016928605.1 Planctomycetota bacterium
ACGCCGCCCTTCTCCGAGACGAGGCTCTCGGTGAGGCCAGGGCACGCCGATCTGCGCGCCGGCGAGAGCCTCCGCGTCGAGGCGGAGGTCGAGGGGCGCCTTCCGGAGAGAGCTACCATCCACCTGAGCTACGCGGCGCCCGCGTCGATGGCCTTCGACGGCAAGGCGTTCGCGTTCACGGTGAGCCGGCCCGCCTCGGATTTCTCGTACCGCGTGGCCGCGGGGGATGCGGAGAGCGAGCTCTTCCGCGTGCGCGTGCGCCGGCCGCCCGAGGTGAAGGAGCTGGCCGTCGCTGTCGAGAGCCCCGAGTACACCGGCTGGCCGCCGCGCCGCGAGCTGCGCTCATCCGGCAACGTCTCCGCGCTCAAGGGGAGCATCATCACGCTCGAGGTGCTGCCGACGGTCGCGCTGAAGGCGGCGGCGCTCGTCACCTCGAGGCGCGAGGAGAGGCCGTTCCGGCGTGCGGACGAGCGGATCTGGCGGCTCCAGCTCATCCTCGAGCGCGACATCGAGTACGATTTCCTGCTCGAGTCCGCCGATGGAGAGCGCTCCGAGGCTGGAGCCGTCCTCCGCAAGCTGACGGCTATCGAGGACCGCGCTCCCGCCGTCGAGATCCTCCAGCCGGGCCGCGATCTGGACCGCGAGCCGACGGGGGCGCCCGTGGCGGTCACGCTGCGGGCATCCGACGACGTCGGCCTGCGCGAGGCGCGCATCGAGTGGAGGGCCGAGACCGGGCCGGCGGCGGACGGTGCGGCTCCGGGCGAGGACGCCCGCGGCTCGCCCTCGGAGCCGGGCGATGCGGCACGCGGCGAGGACGCCCGCGGCTCGCCGGCGGAAGCGGACGGCGATGCGGCGGCGGGCGGCTGGAGCACGGCCGCGCTGTGGGAGTTCCCCGCGGATCTGAAGGAGGCGTTCCCCTCCGCGGCGCTCGACGTCGAGAGGCTGCTCGCCTCGGCGGAGATTCCGCCGGGCTCCGTCGAGCGCATCGTCTACCGGGCATCCGCCACCGATCGCGCGGGCAATAGAGCGCATTCCACCGCGCTTCGCATCCGTCTCCTCTCGGAGGAGGAGGCCGCGGCGCGGCGCCGCGAAGAGCTCGGGCGCGCCCGCGCGGGTCTCGCGGAGGTCCTCCGGCGCGAGGTCGCCCTCGAGCGCGAGGCGCGAGAGCTGCTCGGGCGGCCGGTTCACGAGGAGATCGCGGCGGATGCGGCGAGGCTCGCGAGGGAGCAGGATGCGATCGGCTCGCTCGGCCTCGACATCGTGGTCCGCTGGGATGCCGGCGCGGCCGGTGGAGTCTCGCGCGAGGTTCGCCGCGATGTCGCGCGCGCGGTGCGCGGTCTGATGCCGGCGGCGGCGCGCGACCTCGGCCTCGCCGCGGAGGAGAGCCCGGCGCGGCGCCACCTCCCTCTCGAGGGCGCCCTCCGCGGAGTCCGCCGGATCATCGAGATCCTCCGGCGGGCGCTCGAGCTGGTGGAGGGGGACCTGCGGAGAGAGGGCGGCGTCGATGCGCCGGATGCGGCCGCTGCCGACCCGGCGCGCCTGCGGGGCGTCGACGAGGGGCTCCGCCGGCTGCTCGACGACCTCGACCGGTTCGTGAAGGAGCAGAACGACGTGCTCGCCCGCACGCGCGAGCTGGCCGCGGTCGATCCGGATGACTTCACGGCGGAGGAGAAGGCGGCGCTCGACGAGCTCATCGCCGTGGAGGAGAAGTGGGGGAGGTATCTCGAGGAGCAGGGGACCGACCTCAGCAAGGTGGCGCCGCAGGACATGTCGCTCGCGACGCTGCTCGAGGAGGTGGTGGAGCTGGTCGAGGAGATCGACCTCGCGAAGGGCTACCTCGAGGGCAGGAACATCGAGCTCGCCGTCCCGCTCGAGCAGTCCGGCGTGGAGCTGGCCGAGGAGATCCATGCGAACATCGAGCGCTGGATGCTCCGCGACCGCGACCGGCTCAAGTGGGTGATGGAGGAGCCGGCCGGGGAGTTCGACGTGCCGCTCGCGGATCTCCCCTCGGAGCTCGAGGACATCGTCGGCGATCTGATCGATCAGGAAGACCTGATGACCGCGGAGACGGAGGACATCACCAGCTCCTGGCTCGACTCGCTGGACGAGGGCATCGGCTGGGACATCATGGACGGCCCCATCAGCAACATGAGCGCGAAGGGGGCTACCGGAAACCTCCAGCCGAACGACATGGAGATCGGCGGGCGGGCCGGCGAGGGACGGTCGGGCAAGTCGATGGGGCAGTTCGTCGAGGAGTCGGCGCAGGGGAAGGGAGGGCGCCAGACGCCCACGCGCTCGACGCCGGATCCCTTCGAGGGCGGCGAGGTCAAGGACACCGGCCAGGATCAGACGGGCGGCTCCACGGGAGGAGGAAAGCTCTCCGGCGCCGGCGAGCGAGGGCTGCGCGGAGCGCCCTCGCCGGAGCTGGAGCGCAGGATGCGGGCGCTCTCCGGCCAGCAGGCGAAGATCCGCCAGCAGGGCGAGAAGCTGAACCTCTTCCTCCAGCGGCGGCGCTACTATCCGCAGGATCTCCAGCGCGCGCTCGACCTGATGCGGCGCATGGAGGAGGAGCTCTCCGCCGGCCGGCCGTACCGCTACGATGTGCTGCGGCGCAGGATCGCGGCCGAGCTGGAGGCCGCGGGAGAGACGTTCGCCGCGCAGCGCGACTACAGGATCGAGGCCGGCGCCGCCCTCCCTCCGCGGATCGAGGAGGAGCTCGAGAACGCCGCGGGCGAGGAGATGCCGCGCGAGTATCGCGATCTCATCCGCGACTACTACCGCTCGCTGGCGGCCGGGCGCGGCGGCGATGCGCCGGAGGAGGAGTGATGACGATGATGATGGCGCGCGCATCGCGCCGGCCGCCCTCGAGGCTCTCTCCGCGCTTCGCCGCGAGCGCGCGGAGGCTCGGACGACGACGTCTCGCGCCATTCCAGCCGCCCTCGAGGCTCTCGCCGCGCCTTGGCGCCCTTTCCGCCGCGCTCCTCATCACGCTGACCCTGGCGGGCACCGCGCCGGCTGAGCGAGGCGCCGGCCGAGCTCTTCCCTCTGTGCCGCAGGCGCCGCCGGAGTCCGGGGCGCGCAAGAACCTCGTCCCTGGAGGCGACTTCGAGAAGGGAGACGCCAGGGGCCCCGCCGGCTGGCAGCGGCCCGACGGGCTCACGTC
>JAFGKN010000458.1 GCA_016928605.1 Planctomycetota bacterium
GCCGGGGGCTCCCGGCGATGGCGTCCGTCTGGACTTCATCCCGCGCTCGCGTATCCTGGGAAGGCGGCCCGCGCGATGGCTCGGCGGCGCGGCGGCGGAGCATCGAGTCTTTCCGGAGGAGTGCTGGCATGCGGCAAGATGGAATTCCGGCGTTCGCCCTGGCGGCGGCCGTTTCTCTATCGTGGGCAGCGGCGGTCGGCTCGGGGTGCGGCAGGCCGCCCGGCGGCGCGAAGCCCGCCGCGGAGGAAGAGGAGGCGGTTGCGGCGATGCAGGTGGCCGCTGCGACGAGCCGCGCGGAGAAGGCGGCCTCTCGGCTCGCGGCGGAGCTCGTCTCGGAGCTGATGCGTGCGCTCGCTGCTGGTGATCCGGCGGCAGCCGTCGACGTCTGCGCTTCCCTCGCCCAGAGCATCTCGGCGCGGGTCGCCGAGGAGGAGGGTGTCGGTCTGCGGAGAACCGCGCTGCGCCTTCGCAACCCCTCGAACGCTCCCGATGACTTCGAGCGCGCCGTGCTCGAGCGGTGGCTGGAGTCGGGCGTGCTGCCCGGGCAGGAGGCGGTGGTCGTCGCGGCTCCCGGCGGCCGGCGGGAGCTGCGGTACATGAAACCGATCGTCCTCATGGCGCCGTGCACGGCGTGTCACGGACCGGCCGAAGAGATCGATCCGGATGTGATGGCGACCATCCGCAAGCACTATCCCGCGGACCGCGCGGTGGACTTCAGACCCGGCGACCTCCGAGGAGCCATCACGGCGCGTGTTCCGCTCGACGACTGAGATCTCGCCAGGCCGCCGGCGCTCTCCGGTCCCGGCCGGCAGGAGGCTCTAAACCGCGAGCAGGATGGCCTTGGCCTCCTCCTGTGCGCGGAGGGCGAGCCGGTGCTTGTGCTGGTCGCGCGCGAGGTTGCGGGCCTTGATGAAGAAGGCCGACGCGCCTCTCGCGTCCTTCATCTCGGCCCTGAGGCGGCCGAGGAGGAACATCGCCTCGCACGCGACATGGGGGCGGGCGTGGTCGCGCGTCAGGCTCCTCAGCTCTTCGAGCAGGGTCGTGGCTCTGTCGATCTCTCCCGCCTCGATCTCCACCTCGCACTGGATCAGGATCGCGTCGACCAGGTCCGAGCGGTATCCATGACGGTCGAAGACGGCCCGCGCCTCGGCCGCGAGATCATCCCGCTTCCTCCGCAGCTCCTTCCAGGCCCCCGCGTAGAGGCAGAGAGCGCAATGGGCCTCGAGGAGAGGCAGTCGGAACCGCTGCAGCTCGCGGGCGGTCTCCTCGATCTGATGGCGCGCGCGGATCGCCTCTCCCTGGCCGAGGAAGTGTCTCGCAAGCTGCACGCTGCCGAGGCCGAAGCCCAGGATGTCGCCTTGCTCGTGCGAGGATCTGGCGGCTCTGCGGAGCGCGACGAAGGCGCTCGCGTCATCCCCGGCGTGGCCGTACAGGCGGCCGAGCGTCCGCAGGCTGCTGGCAGCCGCAGCTCGGTTGTGCATCATCTCCGCTTCTTCCAGGCTGATCTGCGTGATCTGAAACGCCTCCCCGAGCCTGGCGAACCGCATGCAGTACTCGCCGAGCCTCTCGCGAGCCCTGCAGATCGTCCGCCGGTCGCCGATCCGCCGCGCCGTCGCGAGCGCCGCTTGCAGGTGCATGAGCGCCTCCTCGTACTCGCCGGCGTCGAGGAGGACGCTGCCCAGGCCGCATTCGGTCGCGGCGGCGGCCTGGGGTTGCTGCATCTTCCGGAGCATCTCGAGCGCCTTCCCATAGAGGTCGCGCGCGCGCGGGAGGTCTCCCGTCTGGTGGCGAAGACCGGCGAGCTGGCTCGCCGATGAGATCCAGAGCATCTTGTCCCGCTCCGCTTCCGGTGGAGGGAGAGCGAAGAGAGATCTCTCGGTGCTTTCGAGGAGAGGCGACGCCTTCTCCGGCCCGCTCGTGAACCAGATGCTCTGCGCGCGCGGCGCATCGATGGCGAGGCGGCAGACCGGCGCGGAGCCGCTCGCCAGGCGCGCGGCTTCCTCGAGCAGCGCCGCCGCCTTGCCGAACTCGAAGCGCGCCAGCTCGACGCCGGCCATCCGCCGCAGGAGGAGCGCGCGGTCAGACGGCTTGAGCAGCGACTGGCCGAGGTCGCGGATCGCCTCCAGGTCTCGCTGGCAGGCGTCGAGGTCCCAGAGGAACTCGTGCATCTCCGATAGCCTCGCGAGGCTCTGGATCTTCTTGGCGATGGCCGTCGGCGGCATCGATTCGGCGATCCTCCTGCGATACGAGACAGCCGTCTCGAAGTCCCCGCGGGCCTGCAGGAGATCGGCGGCCTTCGGAGCGAATCGCAGGAATCCCGGCTCGTTGCCGGCCTTCAGCCAGTGATCGGCGAGCTCATCCGCCAGGTCGTCGCGGCCCGGGAACTCCTCCTCGGTGTTCTGCGCGAGCCGCTGGTGGAGCCTCCGCCGCTCTCCCTCCTCGATCCGGCCGCAGAGGATCTCGCGGCTCCCGCCGTAGGAGAGCTCGTAGCGCTCGACGCCGTCCTTCATCTCGAACCGCGTGAGGAGGCTCCTGTCGGTGAGCTCCTTCAGGAGCGAATCGACTCTCTCCGGAGAGAGATCGGCGGAGCGGACGATCACTCCGCGCGCCAGGGGGCGACCGGAGACGGCCACCCAGTTGAGAATGTCGAGAAGGCTCCCCTGCAGCGACTCGATCTTCCTCGAGAAGAGGCCGGAGAGGGAGGAGGGCAGCGAGAGTCCTTGCAGGGACTCCGGGAACTTCCACTGCGCGCCGGTGAACACGACCCGGCCCTGCTCGACGAGGTGATTGGCGAGCTCCACCAGGAAGAGAGGATTGCCGCGCGCGAGCGACTGGAAGGTCTCGGCGACAGCCGGAGGCACCGCCTGCTGTCCGAAGACGTGCTCGAGAAACTCGCGGCTCTCCTCGTCCGTGAACGGCCTGAGCTCCAGGACGGGGATTTCGCTCAGGGCAAGATGGCCGGCCCCATTCTTCGACTGGCGCGAGATGACGATGAGCAGGCGGCAAGGGCCATCTCGATCGCTGGACCGATCGCCAGCGACGTGCACCAGCTCCATGGCGAGCCGGCGAACCGCTCGCGAGGCGCGGTCGAAGTCGTCGAAGTGGATGAGAAGGGGGTGGCGGCGGACATGGTCGCGGACGAGGTTCTCCAGCAGATGAGAGAAGTCC
>JAFGKN010000459.1 GCA_016928605.1 Planctomycetota bacterium
GGCGCGGCGCGCTCGGCTGGACCGACCTCGAGCTCGCGCTGCGCGAGGCGATGGCCCGGGCGCGCGAGACGACGCACGTCGTCTACGTCGGCGATGGGATCGTGACGAAGGGCGACGCGGATCCCGCCGCCTTCGCGCAGAGCCTGAAGCGGATGTACACCGGCCAGGGGAGCTTCCACGCGGTCGGCGTCGGCTCGACCTACGACCTCACCTCTCTGAGGGCCATCGCGTCCCTGGGGCAGGGATCCATCCATCGCGGCGGGAGCGGCAAGGACGAGGCTCAGATGGCGGCGGCGCTGCTCGCGGAGATCGGGGCGCCGGGGCTGCGGGACATCGAGCTCGCCTGGGACGGCGTCCGCGTCGCGCGGGTCTACCCGGAGATCCTCCCGAACCTGCCGAAGGGCAAGGAGCAGTTCATCCTCGGGCGGTACCTCGTAGAGGACCGCGAGCAGAAGGGGAAGCTGCGCGTCACGGGGACGCTCGACGGGAAGCCGGTCTCGTACGAGGTGGACGTCGCGTTCCCGAAGGCCGACGAGGGGAACTCGTTCATCCCTCGCTTCTGGGCGCGGATGCACCTCGACCACCTGCTCGCGCAGGGGCGGGATCCGGAGAACGTCCAGAAGATCATCGCCCTCTCCGAGGACTACCAGATCATCACGCCGTACACCTCGTTCCTCGTGCTCGAGAGCGACGCGGACCGCGAGCGCTTCCAGGTGAGGAAGCGCTTCCGGATGCGGGGCGGCGAGGAGTTCTTCGCCCAGGGGCGCGAGGCGGCGGGCTACGAGCTGGCCCGGCAGCAGATGCTCGCGGCCAGGCTCTGGCGCCAGAACCTGCGCGCGCAGTACCTCCGGCTCTACGACGGGCTCGGGAGGCGCATCGCGGCGCCGCCGGAGCAGGCACGCCTCCGCGGCCGACTCGGGGCCCTGGGCCGCGCAGGCGAGGTGCTGAACGAGTGGTTCGAGCCGGAGATGTCCGCGTCGCTGGCCCTGCCGGCCGCCTCCGTAGACTCGCTCGATCTCTACTTCTCCTCCGACGGGAGAGAGTTCCTGGGCGAGAAGGACGAGAACATCTGGGCGATGGGGAAGGCGGATGCCGGTGGGGTCTTCGATGAGCCTTTCGCCCTCGGCCTCGAAGGGCTGGAGCAGCAGCTGGTCCCCCGGTACGAGGGCCTCGAGGCAGCGGGTGACTTCGCAGAGGATGCCTTCGTGGATGACGCGCTCGGCACGCGCGGCCTGCGGCCTGCCCGCATGCGGTCGACCGCGATGCGGGTGCAGGATGGAGACGGTGTCTACGGCTACGGCGGGGGCTACGGCGGGCGCTTCGCCGCCGGCGAGCCCCTCTTCCGCCGGTACGGGGGCTACATCGCGCGGCCCCCCCAGCCGCAGCCTCCGTTTGCCGGGCTCTTCCCGGCGCCCGGCGGAGCGCGGCCCATCTTCGAGGGCAAGTGGCCCGAGGAGATCCGGCGGATCGCCGAGCCGTGCAACCGGCGCGCGGCGATCTCCGAGATGCAAGGCGGGCTCCGCGTCGCGGTCGAGACCGATGCGATCGACTCGCGCGGTCGATCGAAGCCCGCGGACCGCGCGCGATACCTCATCGCGGCGGCCTCCTGGGCGGCGACCCGCTCCGGCGCTCCGACCGACATCCCGCGGCTCGAGTGGCTCGGAGAGGGGCATCGTGGCGCTCTCGACCTCGGGCGCCTCCTCGGGAGCCGCAGGAAGGCAGAGCCGCGCGATGAGGCCTCCTATCCATCGCCGTTCGAGCGGTACTTCGACTGGATCGAGGCGGCGCACGGCGCGCACATCCCCTCGCTCTCCCGCGAGGGCGACATCTCGATCCTCACCCTCGTCCCGAAGGCCGGCCGCGGCGTCGAGATCCGCATCCGCATCGACACGCGGACGAGCGCGGTCATCGAGACCGCGACCTTCTCGGAAGGGAAGCCCACGGGGACGGCGACGTTCGGCGAGTTCGTCTCGATCGCGGGCGCCGCGCTCCCGCAGAAGATCGAGCGGCGCGACGGGGATGGCAAGCTCCGGTCGGTCACGCGGATCTCGTACGAAGAGCTCGATGAGAGCGCCTTCGCCGCCGAGATGGAGAAGGCGCTCGAGCTGGCCGCGGACGCCATCGTCCTCTCCCTGCCGCTCCCGAAGCTCGCCGACGCGAAGACGCGCGCCCGGGAGGGGAAGGCTGCGCTGGAGGACCGCTGGACGCTGGTCAACCACTTCGCGGCGACTCAGCGCTCCGGCGAGGTGAAGGAGCACGCCGCCGCCATCGAGGCGCTCGCCGCCGGCAAGCCGGGCGTCGCGTGGATCCAGCTCGAGGTCCTCCTCGCGTCGCGGCGGAACGAGGAGGCGCGCCTCCTCGCCCTGGAGATGGGGAAGGCGCTCGCCGGCGCGCCGCGCGCAGGGGACTTCGGTCTCGCGGCGGCGCTCGACCAGAAGGCGTCGCAGGTGAGCCAGCACCTCGAGCGGCTCTCGCTCCTCGAGATCCTCGAGCCGGTCTTCGCGCGGCTCGACGTGCGCCTCGAGGGGATGAAGACGCACGGCCGGCTCCGGCTATCGTGCCTCGACGGCCTCGGCCGCAGCGAGGAGGCCTTCGCGCTCCGCAGGCGGCTCGCCGGGGCCTACCCGGACGACGCGGCCCTCCGCGCCGACTACGCGAACGCGCTCGCCGGCCGGGGCGAGATCGATGCGGCGGTGGCGCATCTCGACGCCGCGGTCGAGGCGGACGGGCCCTGGTCCGATGCGGAGATCGCGACGCTCCGGGAGCGCGCCGGGGGCATCCTCTACGAGAACCGGCGGCAGCGCGAGTTCCTCGCCCATGCCGAGCGGTGGCTCGCGACGGGTCCGAAGCGAGTGAGCGCGCACTTCTTCAGCCGGATGGTGAGCGCGCTCGTCATGCTCGACCGGGAGATCGAGGCCGACGGCCTGATCGAGACCTGGCTCGCGGGCGCCGAGGGCGAGGATCCGGACCCGGTGGCGCTCGCGCGGTTCGACGCGGCGCTCGGCCACGCGCTCGGCGAGGGCGCCGACATGTACGCGAACCGGATCGACGAGAAATGGCGGCCGGTTCTCGCCGCGGTCGCGCGCGCTCTCGCCCGGAGCGAGCGGCGCGGCTCGGCGGCGGGCCGGATCCTCCAGCACCACAAGTTCGGGCGATGCGACGAGATCGTCCCCCTGCGCCGCGACCTCTACCGCGGCATGGCGAGGGACGCCGAGACGTTGGCGCCGGCGGTCCTCGAGAACCTCTACGCCTGGACGGCGGGGTACTCGACGGGCGAGGGCGATGTGACGCGCGGGGAGATCATGAAGCGGGTCTTCGCGCGCTGGGAGACGGAGGAGGATCCGCAGGCGAGGGAGATCCTCTCGCGGATGATCGTCCAGCGCGGCGGTCGCGACCTCGCGCTCGCCCTGAGGCGGAAGCAGCTCGCCGAGGCGGCGACCGATGACGAGAAGGCGCGCGCGGCGGCGGACCTCCTCGAGCTCCTCCTCGCCGGAGGATGGGCGCAGGAGGTCGAGGATGAGACCATCGCACTCCTGCCGGTGATCGGATCGGGCGAGGGCAAGGCCGCTGCGCAGGCCGGCGCGGTCGCGCGCATCGCGGAGTGGCTCGTCCGGAC
>JAFGKN010000058.1 GCA_016928605.1 Planctomycetota bacterium
CGACGGCGAGTTCGGCGGCGAGGTCCTCCAGGTCGCGCTGAAGGCCGCCTCGAGGTGCCACGAGATCACCGGCGGCAAGAACTGGATGTACCTCGACACGCTCGCCCTTGCGAAGTTCAAGTCCGGGGCGAGGAAGGAAGCTCTCGAGCTGCAGCGCAGGGCCGTCGAGATGGGCAAGGAGGAGAAAGTCGTGGAGCGGATGCTGAAGGAGGCGCTCGAGCGGCTCGCCGAGTTCGAGAAGGCGGCCGAGGAGAGCGCGCCCGTGCGTCTCTGAGGCCGGACACTCCACGGCGGCTTCGAATCTGCGTCTCCTGCATCCTGGACCCTTGATCGGAAGGAGGTCTCCCCATGCTCCCGAGCGTTCTCTGTCTCACGGCGGTCCTGGCCGCGGCTGGCCCCGAGGCGCCGCTCCTCTCCGGCGAGAAGGTGAAGACTCTCGAGATCGGGGCGCGCGCTCCGGACTTCGATCTGCCCGGAACGGACGGCAAGAAGTACTCGCTCAGGAGCTTCGATAAGTCGCCGGTGCTCGTGGTCATCTTCACTTGCAACCACTGTCCCACCGCGCAGAGCTACGAGGAGCGGATCAAGAAGATCGTCGATGACTACAAGGACCGCGGCGTCGCCGTGGTCGCCATCTCCTCCAACGATCCGAAGGCGGTGAGGCCCGACGAGCTCGGCTACACGGATCTGGGGGACACCTTCGAGGAGATGAAGATCCGCACGAAGCACAAGGAGTTCAACTTCCCGTACCTGTACGACGGAGACAAGCTGGCCGCCGCGCAGGCCTACGGTCCTCGCGTCACGCCGCACGTCTTCATCTTCGACAGGGAGCGGAGGCTGCGCTACGTCGGGCGCATCGACGACTCCGAGACGGGGAGGAGGATCCGGAGCGCCGATGCCCGCAGCGCCATCGATGCCCTGCTCGCCGGGCGGCCTGTCCCGGTCGAGACGACGCGCGCCTTCGGCTGCTCCCTCAAGTGGCCGGAAAAGAGAGCCGGCGCGGAGCGGTTCCAGAAGGCGCTCGAGACAGCCGAGGTGAAGCTCGAGAAGATCGACGCCGCCGGCGTCGCGGATCTGAGGAAGAACGCCGGTGGAAAGCTGCGGCTCATCAACGTCTGGGCGACTTGGTGCGGCCCCTGCGTCACGGAGCTTCCGGAGCTGGTCACGATCCACTCCATGTACAAGCACCGCCAGCTCGAGCTCGTCACGATCAGCATCGATCTTCCGGGCAAGAGCGGCGAGGTGCTGCCATTCCTCGAGAAGCGCCACGTTTCCGGCTCGAACCACCTCTACGACTCGGAGGACCGCGACGCGCTCGCCGAGGCTCTCGACGAGACGTGGACCGGATCCATCCCCTTCACGCTCCTCGTCAAGCCCGGCGGCGAGATCGCGTACCGCCGCGAGGGAGCGATCGATCCCCTCGAGGTGCGCCGGCAGATCGTCAAGAGCCTCGCCCCCTGGCGGGAGGATTGACGCGCGCCGCGCCCCCAGCTGCAAGAGGGGGAAGCCCCGGCCACTGACTCGGCCCCGGCCACTGCCTCTGTCTCTGCCAGAGCCGCAGGTGGCCCCCCCTCGGAAGAAGAAGAAGAGCTTACCACGGAGACTCGGAGACACGGAGAAGACTCCCGTCCCCTCCGTCTCTCCGCGTTTTCCGTGCCTCCGTGGTGAACCCTCCTCCTTGGACGATAGGATGCGCGGCGAGTCTTTGTTGGCGTTCACCGCCCGTCGCACCCCGCTGCCGCTGCGGCATCGGCAACAGGAGCCGCAGCGACATCAGTCACTGCCACCGCCACTGTCACTGCCTCTGACTCGGCCTCTGACTCGGCCTCTGACTCGGCCTCTGACTCGGCCTCTGACTCTGACTCGGCCTGTGACTCTGCCTCTGCCTCGGTCTCGGCCGCCGCTACTTCTTCTTGGCCTTCGCCAGCGCCTCGTCGAGAAGGCGCGACATCAGGGTCGGCGGCTCGCGCTTCACGGGCCGCGCCGGCCTCTTTTCCCTGGCGGCTGGCGGGGCGGAGGAGGAGGCGGCAGCGGCAGCGGCCGGCGGCGGGCGCTTCCGCTTCCGGCGGCGCGGCTGGCGCACCGTCTTCACGCGGCCGTCCTGGTCGCCGGTGGGGGCGCCGAGTCGCATGGTGAGGCTGATGCGCTGGCGCTTGAGATCCACCTCCAGCACGCGCACCTTGACGACATCGCCGGCCTTGACGACCTCGCGCGGATCCTTGACGAACCTGTCGGAGAGCTCGGAGATGTGGACGAGGCCGTCCTGGTGGACGCCGACGTCGACGAAGGCGCCGAAGTTCGTGACGTTGGTGACGGATCCCTCGAGCACCATGTCGACCGCAAGGTCCTCCAGCTTCTCCACGCCTTCCTTGAACTCCGCGGTGACGAACTCGGGGCGCGGATCGCGGCCCGGCTTCTCGAGCTCGCGGATGATGTCCGCGACGGTGGGGACGCCGAACTCATCGTCCGTGAAGTCCTCGGGGCGGAGGCTGCGGAGGAACGCGGCGTCGCCGATCAGCGCTTTCACGTTCTTCCCCGTCCGGTCGGCGATCCGCTGCACGACAGGATAGGCCTCGGGATGGACGGCGGACGCGTCGAGGGGATTCTCCCCGTTGATGATGCGGAGGAATCCCGCAGCTTGCTCGAAGCTCTTCTCTCCCATCCGCGGGACTTCCAGGAGCGCTTTCCGCGACGGGAACGCCGCGTGCTGATCGCGATAGTCGACGATGTTCTGCGCGAGGGTGCGGTTGAGGCCCGAGACGCGCGAGAGCAGCGCGACCGAGGCGGTGTTGACGTCGACCCCCACGGCGTTGACGCAGTCCTCGACCACGGCGTCCAGGCAGCGCGAGAGCCTGCTCTGGCTGACATCGTGCTGGTACTGGCCGACTCCGATCGAGCGCGGCTCGATCTTCACCAGCTCGGCGAGAGGATCCTGCAGCCGGCGGGCGATGGAGACGGCGCCGCGCATCGAGACGTCGAGATCGGGGAACTCCCGCGCGGCCAGCTCGGAGGCGGAGTAGACCGACGCGCCCGCCTCGTTGACCACGGCTTTCTTCAGCTTCAGCTCGGGGTGGCGGTGGATCACGTCCGTCACCAGCCGGTCGGTCTCGCGGGAAGCGGTCCCGTTGCCGATGCTGACGAGATCCACCGCGTGCGCCCGCGCCCACTCCGCGATCTTCTCGATGGATGCCTCCCACTCGCCCCTGGGAGGATGCGGGTACACCGTGCCGTGGTCCACCAGCCGGCCGGTGGCATCGATGATCGCTACCTTGACGCCGGTGCGGAGGCCGGGGTCGAGGCCCATGGTGATCCTCGGCCCCGCGGGCGCGGCGAGCAGGAGGTCGTGCAGGTTCTCGGCGAAGACCTTGATCGCCTTCTCCTCGGCGGCCTCGCGCACGCGCATCATCGAGTCCACCTCGAGGTGGGTGAAGATCTTGATGCGCCAGGCGGAGCGCACGGTGTCGAGCAGCCAGCCGTCCGCTGCCCGTCCGAGGTCCTCGATGCCGAAGTGGCGGGCGACGATCCCCTCGCACCGGGTGAGGGGCTTGTCCTTCGCCGATTCCGCCTCGGCCGGCAGGACCGCCTTGAGCTGCAGGATCCCCTCGTTGCGGCCGCGGAAGAGGGCCAGCGCCCGGTGGGAGGGGAGCCTCTTGAGAGGCTCGGAGAAGTCGAAGTAGTCGGAGAACTTGGCTCCCGCTTCCTGCTTGCCCTCCACGACCTTCGAGACGATGTGGCCCTCGTTCCAGACCACCTCGCGGAGCCGGCCGAGGAGATCCGCATCCTCAGCGAAGCGCTCCATGAGGATGTAGCGCGCCCCCCCGAGGACGCTCTCGGGATCGGGGAAGCCCGCCTCGGCGTTCACGTAGCGCGCGGCCTCCTCGTACGGGACCAGCTCGTGGCTCGCGAAGAGCGAGTCCGCCAGCGGCTCGATGCCGGCCTCTCGGGCGACCTGGCCCTTGGTCCTGCGCCGCGGCTTGTAGGGTAGGTAGAGGTCCTCGAGGCGCGTCTTGGTCGACGCCTTCTCGATCTCCGCCTGCAGCTCCTCGGTGAGCTTCCCCTGCTCGCGGATCTTCCTGAGGATGACGGCGCGGCGCTCCTCGAGCTCCCGGAGGTACCGGAGACGCTCCTCGAGCGCGCGCAGCTTCGTGTCGTCGAGGGATCCCGTCGCTTCCTTGCGGTAGCGGGCGATGAAGGGGACCGTGGATCCCTCATCGATGAGCGCGACGGCCGCCTGGACCTGCCCTTCCCTGACGCCGAGCTCCTCGGCGATGCAAGCGGAGATGTTCATCGCACCGATTGGACGGCAGCCGCCGGCGGGCGCGCTCCGCCGGGTGAGTCGACTCCGGACGCTTCCGGATCCCGCAGGCTGAACATAGCGCGAAGCGGGCAGGAGCGCAAGGGCGCCATCGAGATCGCCGCGATCTTCCCCCGGAGCGGTCTGGAGCGGCGCGGCGGCAAGCGACGCGCGAAGACACCGGTACCAGCGCTGCCGCTCGAGGTCTCCGCCGTCCGGTGATCCTCCGGACGGCTCTCCGCGCTCTCGACGCCGCTCGCGGGCTCGGCCGCTCGGACGTCACGCCGCCGGGCGATCGTCGGGACGCCGCACTCCGGTCCCGTCCTCGACGGCGTCTCCCTCTCGGATCAGGAGGTCGAGAGCCTCCGCGGCGCGCTCTCGCAGGCGGGCTCCCGTGCGCGCGAAGCCGAGGAGGCGCGCCGTCTGCACCAGCAGATCCTCGCGCGGGAGGCGGTACTCGCGCTCGAGGACCATCCGCGCGCCCGCGGCGAGCTCCTCGAGCGGGATCAGCTCGGGATCGCGCGGGCATCCCTCCTCCTCGCGGACGCGGGGAACGGCGGAGGGGGCGTCCGGCCGCCACAGGAAGCCCGCCTCGTCCAGGCGAGCCCGCCCGCGGGCGATGGTCGCGTCGATCGCCTCGCCCACCCTCTCCAGCACCGCTTGCGAGAGCCTCGTGATCCCCCACGCGCCGGCGACGCGGCGCGCCGCCTCATCGCGGTGGATCGGCGCCTCGCTCTCGACGACCTTCGCGAGGCGCGCGGCGACGTCGCGCTTCGGCGCATCCTCGAAGTCGTCGGGCGATCCCACCGGCTCGAGCCGGGCCAGCCGGTACGCGACGGCCTGCGTGCGCGCCGGGGCAGGCTCGGCTCCGCGCCGCGCGCCGCCCCGCCGCCGCGGGCCTCGCCGGCCGTCCGACTCGCGGTCGACCTCCGCGATGAGATCGAGCACCTCCCTGCGGGTCTCGCCGCGGCGGACGGCCTCCACCGCCTCGCGGACCCTCTCCAGCTCCGCGCGCGGATCGCGGAGCCATTCGGCTGCCCAGATCCGGTGGAGGTTCCATCCGAGACCCTCGAGCACCTGCGTGCGGAGGCGGTCGCGGTCGCGCGCGGTGAGCGGGGCCTGATAGCTCCGGCCGTCCCAGTCGATGCCGAGCAGGTGCTTGCCGGGAGATGCGGCTTCGCCGAGCGCCAGGTCGATGCGGAGCCGCGACCAGCCCACGTCGAGCTGCACCGCGAAGCCCTCCGCCGCGAGGCGCGAGGCGACGGCCTCGGCGAAGAGAGATGAGCCTCCGTCGCCGCCGCCGGCCGCGCGCCGGCCCGGCTCCGGAGAGCGAGCCGCGCTCTCCGCGTACTCGAGGTACTCCTTGAGCAGCCGCCGGCCGGGAGCGGTCGACTCCGCGACGCGGATGTCCTCGCTCCGGATCGAGCTGAAGACGACGAGCCGCCGGCGCGCCCGCGTGACGAGCACGTTGAGCCTGCGCTCCCCGCCCGCCGAGTTCAGGGGGCCGAACGACATGAAGAGCTTGCCGGACGCATCCCTTGCGTATCCCACCGAGATGAAGATCACGTCGCGCTCGTCGCCCTGGATGTTCTCGAGGTTCTTCACGAAGAAATGCTCGTCGCGGTCGGCCGAGAACTGCGCCTCGAGGCTCTCGTCCTCCCTCCGCAGCTCCTCGAGGCGGTCGAGGATGGCGATCTGCTGCGCCTGGGTGAAGGTGCCGACTCCCAGCGAGAGATCCGGCCGGCTCCGGAGGTGCTCGATCACGGCGCGGGCCACGCGGTCGGCCTCGACCTCGTTCGTCCGGCTCGCGCCGCGGCCGTACCTCCCGCCGGGCACGTGGACGAAGCTCACCCCCGCGCCGGGCTCCTCCCCCTGCGGGCTCGGAAACGTGAGGAGGCGCTCGTCGTAGAAGTGGCGGTTCGAGAACCGGATGAGGCTCTCGTGGCGGCTGCGGTAGTGCCACCGCAGCATGCTGCGGGGCAGGCCCGCGGCGACGCACTCGTCGAGGATGCTCTCGAGGTCCGGAGCTTCCTCCTCATCCTCCAGCAGCGGATCGACGCCGGACTCCTGCTTCTGGAAGAACGCGGTGGGCGGGAGCTGGCGGCTGTCGCCGACCACCACGAGCTGATCGGCGCGCCCGATGGCTCCGACGGCGTCCTCGGGAGCGATCTGGCTCGCCTCGTCGAAGATCACCACATCGAAGCGCAGCGAGCGGGGATCGATGAACTGCGCCACGGAGAGCGGGCTCATCAGGAAGCAGGGCTTGAGGCGCGAAAGGACGCCAGGCAGGAGCCCGAAGAGCTTGCGAAGCGGCAGATGGCCGCGCTTGCGGCGCACCTCGCGCTGGAGGATGCCCAGCTCCGAGCGCGCCGAGGACTCCCACAGCGGATCGGGGAGCCGCTCCATGAGCAGCTTGCGCAGGCGGCGGCGAGCGAACCGGAGCTGGCGGAGATCGAGCCGCCGGAACTCGCGGATCGCGAGCTCGTGATCCTCCCGGTGGAAGCGGCGGAGGGACTCGCGCTGCGAGCAGGCGTGGTCGAGCCAGGCGCGCAGGAAGTGCCTTTCGAAGGCGTCCGGGAGCCGGGAGGGCTGCACGCCTTTCTGGCGCGCGCGGTCGAGGAAGGGGGCGAGCCCCTCCTCCGCGAGGCTCCTCTCCGGCGCGACCTTGCGCCCCCAGTCGTTCAGCGCCTCGACCTCCTCCTCCATGCGCCGCAGGCGCCCGGCCAGGGGCTCGAGCGGCCGGCTCTCGAGCGGGCCTCCGAGCGCTTCTTCCTCCTCCATGCGCGCCGCCTCGAGCAGCCGCTTCCACGCATCCGCAAAGACCTTCCTCCGCTCGACGATGTCGCGCGCCGCGGCCTCGGCCGCGCGCGGATCGGAGAGGCCGCTCGAGGCGAGCCGCCTCCTCGCTTCCGCTCCCTCGCCCTCGAGGTGGGGCGCGATGCGCCGCACCCAGTCCGCGAAACCCGCGAGGCCCTCGGCGTCGCTCTCCTCTCCTTTCCAGAGCGACTCGAAGAGGAAGGCGGCCCGCTGCGCATCCGCCGCGATGGCCGCGCGCAGGTCCTTCGCGCGCCGCGCGCGCCCCAGGTCCTCGATCAGCAGCTCCCGGCGCGGAAGTCTCGCTCCGGGCGCGAGCCGCTCGCGCAAGCTCCGCCTCTGGCGCCACCAGGACGGGCGGAGGAACCGGAGCGCTCCGGAGCGGCAGCAGGGGCCGGCCAGCAGGGCCTCGTGATCATCGTCGATGAGGGCGGGCGACCACCGAGCCTCGAGGCTCCGCATCTCCTCGCGATGGCGGCGGCAACGCTCGATGATCTCGTCCACCTCGCCCGCTCGGGCGCGCCACGCCGGATCCGCGAGGTTCTCCGCCGACGGGCGCGGGCTCTCGATCAGGAGGCGCAGGAGATCCAGCGCGCGGTCCGCATCCTCGAGAGTCCGGGGCTCGGCGCTCGCCGACCGCTCCGCCACCGACCGCGACGCGCGGATCAGCTCGTCGAGGGCCGGCCTCGCATCTGCGAGCGCCTCGCGGATCTCCACGGATGTCTGGTAGCCGAGCTCCTCGAGGCGCGATCCCTTCCACGGATGCTCCGCGGGATCCGGGAAGCGCCGGGCGATGGACTCCTCGGCCGACGCGAGGCGGCGCAGGTCGGCGAGCACCTTCTCGAGCCTCTCACCGGTCCAGGACGGCACATCCGGCAGCGCGGCGGCCACCTCGTCGGCGCCCTCGAGGCGGGCAGCGCGGCCGATGGCCTCGAAGGGCGTGATGCCGAGGGGATCGAG
>JAFGKN010000460.1 GCA_016928605.1 Planctomycetota bacterium
CGGCAGACTGAGCGGGCATCGCGCCGCCGGGCGGCGGGACCGCCGCGCCCGGTCGCGCGCCAGCGGCGGATCATGCGGTCCGGCCGGCTCACGCCCCGGGGAGTGGAGGGCTCGATTTCCCCCCGTCTTTTTTCTCTTTCCCGCCGGCTCGTGCGAGTACAATGAGCCCACCGAGTTAGGGAATTGATAGAAAACACCCAGGTGCGTTCGGTGGTGACCCGCCTGCCGGGGCTTTCCCGATCGGAGCGGCAGCCAGCCGACCAGGGGTCGAGACCAACGATCGAGGCGGGTTCGAAGTCCGAAGCCGCCTGGAAGAGGAAACGTCGCGCTCAGAGAGGGGGTCGAATCGATATGCACGACATCGAGTCCGGTTGGGAGATCGAGTGGGTCATCCGCGGCGCCGACGGGGAGGAGATCGAGCTCCCCGTGAGGCCGCACCGGAGCTTGACGGTGGGCCGGGATCTGACGTCCGACATCTCCCTCGTCGATGCCGGCATCTCGCGGCATCACGCCACGATCTGCGAGGAGGAGGGCGGCCTCTGGATCGAGGATCTCCACAGCCAGAACGGCACCTACGTCAACATGGAGCGCGTGTTCCGCGCTCCGCTCCAGGAGGGGGACCTCATCACCTTCGGCCGCGTCCACTTCACGCTGCTCTCGCGCCGGCGCCGCACCGAGCAGGACGTCGAGCTGCTCCGCCCCCTGTCGAGCTCCGACCTCGCGCAGCTGCTCCGGATCACGCGCCGGCTGACGACCGCCCAGGACCCGACGACGGTCTTCCAGCGCGCCCTCGACGCCCTCTCCGAGGCGCTCGACTGCGACCGGGGAGCCGTGCTGGGGTGCGATCCATCGCACGGCGGATTCCAGCCGCTCGCCGTCCGCGCGCGCAACGGCTTTCCCGAGCTGGAAAGCCTCCGGTCGGAGCCCGTCCTGCAGACGGTGGTCCAGGGGCGGAAGGTGCGGGCGCTGTACCGCGGCCGCGACGGATTCCGCGATCCTCACCCGGAAGGGATGGCGGAGAGCCTCGACTACCCGACCGTCCTCGTCCCCGTCCACGCCTGGCAGCGCCCCGTGGGAGTGATCTACCTGGACCGCCACCTTCAGGGGCGGCCCTTCCGGCCGGCTGAGGTCGATTTCCTCTCCGCCTTCGCCTGGATCTCCGAGGGGATCTTCGGCGCCTCGCAGCACGCCTGCGACCTCCTCCTCTCGAAGGAGAGGCTCGAGGCCCACGTGGGCCACCGCGGCCTGCGTCGGACCGAGCGGCTCCTCGCCGCCGACGCCGCTGCGGCCTCCGAGGTGGCCGGCGGATTCTCGAGGTTCTTCGCCCAGTGGACGCGCCAGCTCGACCGGCTGGGACGGCGCATGGAAGAGGCGCAACTGGCCGAGGAGGAAAGGGATGCCGTGGCCGAGCTGCGCCGGCTGACCCTGACCGCTCGGGCGTCCAAGCTGCTCTGGATCGCGCCGCCCACCGCCCGCGACGCCGTCGATCTGAGCCGGCTGGCCCGCTGCGCTCTGCGCTCCAGCGGCAGGAGCGAGGACGACCTGCGCCTGGCCGAATCGATGCCCAGAGCGCTGGCGCCGCCCGAGGCGCTCGAGGTGGTGCTGAAGCTGCTCGCGGAGGCCGCCCTGGCAGGCGAGGACGAGGAGCCCGCCGGTGAGCCGGAGCCGGCCTCCGAGCCGCTGCTCGCGGTCGAGGTCGCCGCCGACGGCAACTGGATCACGATCCGCTTCCGCACGGCCGTCCCGCGCCGGCGCGAGATCGACCGCGATCGCGAGCTCTTCCTCGACCTGGCGGAGCAGCTCGCCTCCCGGTGCCTCCACGGGACGATCCGCGCGAGGGCGGCGGAAGGCCGCGCGATCGAGCTCGATCTGCCGGTCGCCGCCGGCGCCCTCGACGAGACGCGCGTTCTCTGAGTGCCGGATCCTGCCGCTGCGGCGTGGTTCCTTCGCGCGCGCTCAGCGGCCCAGCGCGGCGAAGCCGAGGTTGTCGAGGATCTCGTGGACGCTCTCGGCGATGAGCCGCACCTTCAGATCGCGCACCTGGTCGACGAGCGGCCCGAAGAAGATGTTGGCGTCGCGGGATGGATTGTAGACCGGCTGGCCGCTCTCGTCGAAGTCGACGGGAAAGCCCTTCTCGGGGTCGCGGTGCTCGAGGATGTTCTTCGCGCGCTCGAGGAGCGCGGGGCCGATGCTCTGCGGGATGTAGCTCCAGGCGTTCATCCCGACGACGCCGAGCTTGCCGAGTCTCCGCTGGCCCTCCACGTCGAGCTTGCGGATCGAGGAGAATCCGTGGACGACGAGGCGCTTTCCGACTCCGCGGCGGTGGAGCTCCTCGAGGATCTCCCACTGGACGCCGGTCACGGGCCGCGAGGGGACCGACTCGGTGCCGATGTTGGGCACCACCAGCTCGAAGCCGGTCTTCTCGAGGTACTCCTCGATCTGGGCCGGATCGGTCGCCTGGCTCGCGGCCTTGCCCTTGCCGCCGGCGGCCACCTCCTCGAGGCATCCCTCGAGCACCTTCTTGCGGCCGCTCGTCTCGATGAAGCGGCGGTACTCCATCGAGTCGGCGATGTTGTCCCGCAGCGGCGAGTGCGTGTCGTCGAACATCACGCTCGAGAAGAGGTCGATGAAGTCGAGGTCGCGCAGGAGCTCGTTCTGCGACCGCTTCCCGCCCGGCAGCGTGTGGTGGCCGTGGTCGTAGTGGTGGGAGATGTGGACGCGGCCGTAGTCGGGATCTCCCTCCTCGGTGACGGTCTGCATGAAGTGCACCGCGATCCGGGCGTTGCGGTGGAGCCTCCGCCGGTACTCGGCCGGGTCGCCCCCCTCCGACGGCAGCACGTGATCCGCGGAGAGGTACCGCGGAAGCTGCTGCATGATGTAGTGGCCGACCGTGCTGAAGATCCCGATCGGCAGTACGTCGATGTCGTGCTCGGCGGCGAAGCGGGCCGCTCCCCGGATGATGCCGAAGATCTGGTCCTGGTCGCTGTAGCCGATGCGGGCCATCGTCAGGTCGTGATCCGCGCAGCGGCGGTAGAGCTCCATGGTCGCGTCGTGGTCGAGGACGAGAGGCATCGCTGAGATCTCCGGTCCGTTGGATGGGGACTTGGGGGACGAAGGAGGGCCATTATCGCCGAAGGAGCGGCGCTGTCACCCCCATCCGCCGCGGAATCGTTCTGCTTGACGCGCTGCTCGGCCGGTCTGATGATGGCCATCGAGACCCGGCACCGGGCGGGGCCATCACCGGCTTCGCGTCCCCGGACTCGCGCGGGACGCCTTCTCGGGAGGAAACTCACCATGGCGGGGAAAGCGTGGATCTCGCGGGCGGCGATGGGGGTGCTCTTTGCGCTTGCGTCGCCTGCGGCAAGACTGCCGTCCGAGGAAGTGGTGATCGTCACCGACATCAACGTGGGGACGGCCGGCTCCTACCCCTCGTACCTGCTCGTCTCCGGGGACGTCCTCTACTTCCGCGCCAACAACGTCTCCGGCGGCAACAACACCGAGCTCTGGCGCTACGACGGCGCCGCCGCCGAGATGGTCGCAGACGTGAACCCTGGGCCGACGGGCTCCGATCCGGCCTATCTGACGATGTTCCGCGGCGATCTCTACTTCAGCGCGCGCGGCTGCGACTCCTGCGGCACGAGGCTCTGGCGCTACGACGGCGCCGAGGTCGCGCTCGCGCCAGGAAGCGAGTCGGGCGCCGGCAATCCGCAGGAGCTCTTCGTCCACGCGGATCGTCTCCTCTTCCGCGCGTTCCGGAGCGGCATCGGAATCGAGCTCTGGGAGTTCGATGGAACCAGCCAGACGCCGATCGACATCTTTCCCGGCAGCGGGAGCTCCTATCCCCAGCACTTCATCGAGTACGAAGGGAGCCTCTACTTCAATGCCGGCGTCGCGAACGACGGCGGCGAGCTCTGGCGCTGCGATGGAAGCGCTCCGCAGCTAGCCCTCAACATCACTCCCGGCTACGGATCGAGCCCCGAGTGGTTCGTCGTCTACGACGGCCATCTCTACTTCTCCGCGGACGATGGCACCTCTGGACGGGAGCTCTGGCGCTACGACGGCGTCAGGGGCGAGCTCGCGGCCGACATCAACGAGGGGCCGGGCTCCTCCAATCCGTCGGGCATGACCGTCTACCGGGGGGAGATCTACTTCTGCGCCGAGGACGATCCCGACGGACCCGAGGGATACGAGCTCTGGCGCTACGACGGCGCGCGGGCCGAGCTGGTGGCCAACATCAACGAGAATCCTCCGCTGCCGTTCGTCGATCCGGTGCATCACTCCTTCCCCAGCGACTTCATCGTCTTCGAGGACATCCTCTACTTCGCGGCCGACGACGGCATCCACGGCCGGGAGCTCTGGAGGTACGACGGCGAAACGGCCTCGCTGGTCGCAGACATCTGGCCCGGCCCGAGCGGATCGAACCTCGGCGAGTTGGTGATCTACCGCGGCCAGCTCTTCTTCCTCGCCGACGACAGCGAGTCCGGAGGCGAGCTGGGGACCTCTTCGCCTGTCTTCTGGCGGCTGGCGACGCCCGCTCCGCCGGCCGCCTTCCGGCGCGGGGACGTCAATGCCGACGCCGAGATCGACCTGAGCGACGCGGTGGCGGTCCTGCAGCATCTCTTTCTCGGCCGGCCCCAGCACCTCGCGTGCGAGAAGAGCGCGGACAGCGACGACAGCGGCGATGTCGCCATCACCGACGCGATCCAGATCCTCCAGCTCCTCTTCCTGGGCGGCCCTCCCCCCGAGGAGCCCTTTCCAGGCTGCGGACTGGATGAGTCGCCTGACGCCCTGAGCTGCGACGCCTACTCCCCCTGCGAAGTCAGCCGCTGAGCGCGGAGTTTGACAAGATCCCGGGCGCCTGAGCCGCGCCTTCGCCCGCCGGCGGCGCGCCTACAGGACGATCACCGGCAGCTCGCGGGGGGATAGACCGCGCAGTCGAGCGTGTCCCCGATGGTCGTCGGATCCGGCCCGCAGGCGAGATGGCCCGGCGGCGGCGGTGCCTCGCCGCCGAGAAAGAGGAAGCGGAACGTGAAGACCGCGTCGGTCAGGTCGGGAGCGCTTCCGCCCGAGTCGTCCGCGTCGGCGGCGTCCATGCAGCCCGGCGTCGCGCCTCCCGTGAAGAGATAGTTCAGAGTGAAGATCCCGTCGGAGAGGTCGACGATGCCGGAGGCGTTCGAGTCGCCGCGCTTGAAGGAAGTTGACGTCGCTTCGACCGTGAAGGCGCCGGGCAGGGTGGTGCACCCCAGCGCGGTGCAGATCTTGAGATCCACCGGGCCGGACGCGCCGCAGGAAGGTACCGTCATGTTGAGCGCGCTGTCATCGAGCAAGCTGAAGGTCGCCGGGAGACCGCAGAGCTCCACCGAGAGGCCGCTCTGGGCGAAGTAGAGGCCGGAGACGATCACCGAGTCACCGGGCTTGCCTTCGTCCGGGACAAGGAGGTTGATGACGGGCGCGGCGGCGGTGTAGTTGAAGCCCTGCACGGCGCTGTCGCAGCCGAGATCGGTGCAGACATCGACGACGGCCCACCCGCCGGCGCCGCAGGATGGCGCCGTCGCGCGGATCGTCTGGGCGTTGAGAAGGACGTGCGCTGCGGTCTGCTGGCAGACGCTCACCCGCAGCCCGGGCTGATCGAAGTTGAGGCCGACGATCAGGAAGTCCTCGCCAGCGACCCCGGAGTTGTCGACGAAGGAGTCGATCTCGGGGCGTCCCGGCGCCTCCGGATAGGTGAATCCGCTCGGGTCGCTGTCGCAGCCGTAGGCGTTGCACACCTCGACCGTCGCGGGGCCCGGGGAGCAGTCGGGCGCCGTGACCCGCAGCGTCACGTCGTCGGCGAGCAGCGAGAACACGGCCGTCTTGCTGCAGACCTTCACCGAGAGGGGCGCCAGGTCGAAGTTCTGGCCGAGGATGAAGAACTCCGTGCCGGACGGCCCGGAGTTCCCCGTGTAGGACTCGATCATGGGCGTCAGGTCGGGAACGGTGATCGAGCCGTCGGTGAGCGACGGGTTGATCGTGTTGCCGTCGATGTTGGTCATCACGTTCTTGCGGACAGGCTGGACGTTCGTGACGTTCTTGAGGTCGAGCGCGATGGTGCCCGGACTGGCCGTCGCCTTGACGCTGTAGGTGATCTCCAGGACCGCCTTGCCGGTGCCTGCCGCCAGAGTCAGCGTCGAGCCGTCCTCGGGAGCGAAGTCGAACACCACTCCGCAGTGCGCGCGGCCCAGCGAGTTGTCGATCTTCGGCACGAAGACCGCACCGGTCCAGCTCGCATCCGGATTCTCCGACCAGCTCGCATTCACGGCCAGCGCGTCGCTGCCCGGCGCGATGTCCTCGACCGTCACCCGGGTCGCGTCGAACTCGAAGTACACGGAGAAGCCCAGGATGGCCTGATCGAGGTCCATCAGCAGCCGGACCTCGTTCCCCGTGGAGCCGGGAAGCGCCTCCTGAGTCTCGATCCGAAACCGGTTGGCTGCCTGCGCCGTGGAGACGAGGCAGACCAGGCCGCAGAGGGCGATCCGAAAGCTCGCGAAGCGAATTCTCAACATGGTGATCCTCATGCCTGTTGGTGGGATGGCCGTTCCCGAGGTCCATTCGTGAAGTCTGTGGAGCTTGTCCCGCCTCCCTGCCCTTCTCGATGCAGTGCTTGAGCCTGCCAGGCTTGTCAGCCGGACGGACGAGCTTCGAGACCGCGGCATGGGATCCGCCTCCGCCAGATCGCGGCCGGAAGCCGAGCGGATGTTCGCCAGCTCCAGCTCCGCGAAGCTCGTGGAACAGGTGGGCAGGTCCCGGTTTCTAGACCCAGCTCAGGTCGCGGCAGCAGTCGACGCTTTCCGTGCTGAAGTCCGATCTTAGCACCCGATGCGATGCTCCGCAACGACATTGAGCGGCCGTCGGAGGCCTCCCCGCCGCGGGTGCCGTCCCCTTCCCTCTCCCCCGGCCGGTCGATCCCGCCCCCGCGCCGAGCGGCGGGCACCAGCATGGATCGCGCGGGCGAGTCACCCCGCGACAGACGACGCGGTCTCCGCGGGCGAGGGTGTCCGGCCGTCGCCGATCCCGCGCCGAGCAGGATTGCCCCTCAGCGGAGGGGGTCTTACAATCTCGGCTTCCCCGGCTTCCCCG
>JAFGKN010000461.1 GCA_016928605.1 Planctomycetota bacterium
CGGCTGGTGGCGCTGTGGATCAAGCTCTGCAGGTCGTGGTAGTCGGGCGAGGCGTCGGTGAGCACCTTCAGATCGTGGACGCCGCCCGCCCTCGCGGATGGAGCGACCAGCGCTCCGGCGAGGACGACGGCCGCGAGAAGACCGCTCCAGAGCGATGATATCCACATGTTGCGGAGCGCGGCGTTCGACACGTTGCTGAGCATGGGATTCGACATGTTGCGGAGCTCGGGAAAGGGACGCGCGGAGCGAGCAGAACGGACGATCGAGCAAGACCATGATGCAGAGCCGGAAGAGGAGGATCAACATCGCGGTGCGACCCCTCAGGTCGCGCGGCCGTGATCTCAGCGCAGCCGCACGACCGGCCAGCCCTCCATCGCGAAGCGGATATCCCTCTCGGCGAACTCCCACACCACGACGCTGCGGCCTGCGAGCAGCGTCGGCTTCCGGCTCAGGGTCTGGCGGATCAGCGTGGCTCCGCCGCCATCGCTGACGAGAGATGAGAGGGGAAGCCTCAGCTCGCGCGCCATGTGCGCCACGAGGCCTCCGGCTCCGGGATCTTCCTGGCTGTAGATGCGAAGGAAGCTGTCTCCGATCACGAGCACGGTGGACCCTGGATCATCTCGATATGGGACGGCGGTGACCGCATCGACGACCTGCAGGGCTTGAAAGGCCTCCGGCTCGAACGATTGCTCGATCGATTCTACGCGCACCATCCGAAGGAGGTCGCCGGTGCGCTGCACGCGGCTCTCCTTCAGCGCGTATTCCGCCTCGCCTCTTTCCACCCATCCCAGATCCAGCAGCCTTCGCGCGACCGCCGCCGCCGCCAGGCGCACTCCCGGCGGCGACCAGTGACTGTCCTGGCCGAGATAGTACAACTCGGCGGCGATACCCCGCCCGCCATCCACCGGCTCGGCTCGCCGCCGTGCCGTCTCGAACACGCTGAAGAGATCGACCACCTCGATGCCCAGCGCCCTGAGGCGTGCGATGACGGAAAGAGTGCCGTCGTGAACCACCGCCGCGACAGCGTCCGCTCGCCGGCTCAACCTGTCCGGATAGATGCTCGCCTTGTTGGGGGCGAGCACGAGCAGCATCCGGACTCCTCGCGCGGCTAGGTCATCGCGAAACGCGGCGATCGCGGAGACGATGCTCCCCTCGAGACCGTCTCGATGCCCGGGCCAGGGTTCCACCAGGTACCGGACGGACGGCCGGTAGAAGAGCCAACCGTCTCGACCCGGCACGACGTCATCCCCCATCTCGCGGAGGAGGCTGAAGCGCAGGCTCTGCGCCCAAGGGCGCAGCCGGCGAGCCAGCCAGCTGCTCTCCTCCAGATCGCTCTCGAAGGCGCGGACTCTGGCCGCGCTCGGCACGCCGGTGAGCAGCGGGGCGACGCGCGGCCCCTCTCCCTCGATCAACGCGACGAGAGCCTGGCTCGCTCCAACGCTTGCGATGGCGGCGAGAAAGCCCCCCACGAGCAGGATATTCGGCGGCGGGAGATGCGACATGGCTCGAAGCTCAGAACTGGAAGTAGAGGAACGAACGGAACGATTGAGTGAAGAGGGTCAAGATGGAGATGCAGAAGAGGAAGACGAGCAGGACGGCGCGGGCCCTTGTCACCTTCTGCGCCCAGTCGGCGGCCTGGACGGGCTGGAAGACGAGCAACAAGCCGGAGGCCATCACCAGGAGGTGCGTTCTCGTGTAAAGCAGCGAGTCGAGCAGCAGGGAACCGCCTGCCGGCTCCTTCGGCGTGAACATCGCCGCGATGTACAGGAACGCGTCCGTGAGTGTCTCGCTGCGAAAGAAGACCCACCCCACTGTGACGAGAAGGAATGTCACCGCGACCTGGGCTGCACGCGGGAGCACCGCGTAGAGCGTCCGCCTTCCGCGCGATCGCTCGAGGAGCAGGAAGAGGCCGTGATAGATGCCCCATGCGACGAAGGTCCAGCGCGCCCCGTGCCAGAGGCCGCAGAGCAGAAACACGATGACCAGGTTGAGATAGGACCTGGCGGCTCCCTTTCGATTGCCGCCCAGCGCCACGTAGAGGTAATCCCTGAACCAACTCGAGAGCGAGATGTGCCATCGCCGCCAGAAATCCGTGAAACCGGTGGCGAGACAGGGGGCGTTGAAGTTCCTGGGGCACTCCAGTCCCAGCAGGTGACCGACGCCGATCGCCATCTCCGAGTAGGCCGAGAAGTCGATGTAGATCTGGAGCGAGTAGGCCAGGGCGCCGAACCAGGCATCGAAAGTCCCCGGAGCCGCGGCGGAAAAGGCGGCATCGGCGACCTTCCCCAGCACGTCGGCGAGCAAGACCTTCTTGGCGAATCCGAGGATGAAGAGAGCCGCACCGAACGAGAGTCGAGGCACCGCGCCCGGAAGAGACTCTAGCTGCGCGGCGAAGCTCGCCGCACGCTCCGCCTTCCTGTCGATCGTGCCGAAGCGCTGAATCGGTCCCGAGAGGAGCTGCGGGAAAAACGCGATGTAGACCGCGAGGTCGAGGAAGGAGCGAGCAGGAGGCTCGCCGCGGTGGACGTCGATGGTGTAGCTGATGATCTTGAAGGTGAAGAACGAGATGCCCGCCCGCAGCGCGATTTCGAACCGAGGACCCGGAAAGGCAGAGAGCTGAAGCAGCGGATCGAGAGCCTCCAGGATGAACACCGCGTACTTGAAGAACGCGAGGACTCCGAGGTTGATGATAAGAGACGCAGCGAGCCACCGCGCCCGGACTCGCTCCGCGGAGGATCTCGCCATCCAGACGACCAGGCGGTGGTTCACCACCGTCGTCGCGAGGAGCAGCAGGACCAGCCGCGGATCCAGCCATGCGTAGAAGAAGTAGCTGAGGACGAGGAGCGCGGTCTTTCGCAGCGCAGGCGGACGGCGGGGCGTCAAGTGGTAGACGACGAGCGCACCGGGCAGGAAATAGAAGAGAAAGGCGTGGGAGGTGAAGCTCATCGACGGCTACTCGCCCGCCTCATCGGTCCAGACCGCCCAGTAGATGGGGCCCTCGAACCGGCCGAAGTACTTGTTCACGATCCCGCCCATGAAGTAATCGTCGATGGGCACCTCGAGAGCCATCCGATGCATCTGTCCGGCGCGAAAGACCTCGAGGTTTCCGCCGATTCCCTCGACTCTGCGGTCCGCGGCCTCGGACCTCGGCTTGAAGGGATTGTAGTGGCCGATGTAGATCGTCTCCTCGCTCACATCACCCCGGTGGACTTCGAGCACCTGGTACTTGAGGACCGTGGCGTAGTCGTACATCTCCCTCTTGAAGATCGCCCCCTCGGGAATCTCCACGAGACGCGCGGTGACCTCGATAGAGCCCAGCTCCGTCACCTTCGAATCGGCGCCGGCGGCCGAAGGCGCGGCAGGCTGGCGCCGGCACGAGACGCCGATGACTGCCGCGGCCGCCGTCAACGCGACCGCGATTCCCTGGAGTCCACGCTCTGTCCTGATCGCCGTCATGATCCGAACCTCTCGATCTCTCTCACGGTCGCTCTCGATGCACCGGCGCATACGTCCAGTGCGGTTCCCACCCCGGCCCGAGGTCGAGCCGAGGACCGCTCCGCGCTCCGGCGTGATTCTCACGGAAGACGGCGCTGCCACCGCTCGCCATGGGCGCATCGCGCCAGCGGATGATCGCCATGCGCGTGCGCGAGTCCTCGACGCAACCGAGGTCCGCTTCGCTGCGGGTGAAGAGCACGTACTCGCCATCGGGCGACACGCATCCACCGTAGATGTGACGGGACTCCTCCGCGTAGAGGAGTCGACGCTCGCCGCCATCTCCGCTCGCGACCCACAGCTCCGCGTGGCCCTGCGCGCCGGGGATGATGCCCCGCGAGTAGATGATTCGTCGCGAATCGGGCAGCCAGTCCGGAGTGCAGTTGTACCGGTCGGTCTCGCTCGCAGCGCCGAGCATGCCGCTCTCCACATCGAGCCGGGCGATCGTCCAGGCCACGCCAAGGCCGTTGGCCGTGCCCGCCAGCCACTTGCCATCGGGCGACCAGACGAGCTGCTGCACGATGCCTCGCCGCGGGAGCTCCCTCGAGATCCGGCGGCTCTCGACATCGACGATGCGAATCCCGCGCCGATCGAGGCACGCCAGACTCCGGCTGTCCGGTCCCCACGAGGCCCATGCGCAGTCTCTGCCGAAGACGGCGGCATCGCTCCCGTCCGCGGCGGAGATGACCAGCTCGTGCGTGCCGTAGGTGTTGTTGTCGACGGGCTCGCCGGCGGGTATGCGGAAGTGGAGCAGCCGCGTTCCGTCCGGCGAGAAGCGCGCGCCGGCCTCGCTGTACTCATCCGTGTCCGTGAGCTGCCAGCGATCCGAGCCGTCGGGCCGCATCCGGAAGAGGTCCCACTCCTCTCCACCCTCGCCGGAGCTGAAGACGATCCACCCCTTCTCTCGCAGCTCGACGGAGAGAGACTCGACTGCCGCGCCGTCATCCGGTATGCCGTCGCGCCTCGCGGAACCCGGTGTTTCGTCCGGCGGCCGCGGCTCCGTCCTGGGCTTCTTTGCATCCTCGTCGCCCTCGCCGGCCGGCGGCATCCAGCAGGGCTCCCAGCCGACCGGGAGCTGGAGCACAGGGCCGCTCTTCGCCTCCGGATGGAGCGCCCTCAACTCCCTGCTCTCGCCTGCGATGATCGGCGCGTCAGCGATGCGGATGAGCCCCATCGGCGCGCCGGCGCTGCCCGGATCTCCGTTCTCCTGCATGTTGCCCGCGAAGACGACGTACTCGCCGCCGGGCGAGACGTGCCCTCCGTAGATGTGCCTTCCCTCCTCGCCGAAGAGGAGCATTCGTCTCTTCCCCTCGAGATCGGCCATCCAGAGCTGCGTCCACCCGTAGCCTTCGTTGGTCTTCTGACCCGGCGGCCGGCTGGAAAAGACCAGGTGGAGGCTGTCCGGAAACCAGTCCGGCGTGCAGCAGTCGACGCGGCTCACCGCCGACGCCTCTCCGGTCGCTGGATCCATCCTGGCGATGCTCCAGCCGGTGCCGAAAGAGTTGGCCACCCCGCCGAGCCAGCGGCCGTCCGGCGACCACACGAGCTGCTGAAAGAAGCCCTTTCGGGGAAGCGTGCGCAGCGTCTTGCGAGTCTCGATCTCCACGAAGAAGATCCCCTTGAGGGAGAGGCAGGCGACCTGCCTGCCATCGGGGCTCCAGCTCGCCCAGGAGTACTCGCCGCTCTCACCGAGAACCGCGGGCTCGGTCGCATCGCTCCTGGCGATGACGAGCTGGCCTTGCGCGCCGTAGTGATTGCCGTCGATCGTCTCCCCCCGCGAAAGACGGCGATAGAGGAGTCGGGTGCCGTCCCGCGAGAACTGCGGCGCCGCCTCGCTCCAATCCGGCGTCCGCGTCAGGTTGCGCACGTCCGATCCGTCCGGACGGCACACGAAGAGATCCCAGTCTCCCCCTCTGGTGGGCGCGCAGAAGACGATGCGGCCCTTGTCCCGCACCTCCTCGGCCAGGCGCTGGACGGCTGCCTCCGGCGCCGGCAACACGCCCCCGCGCGGATCGTCGCCGCGAGCGCCGCCCACCGGCAGAGCCGAGAGCATCGACAGGAAGATCATCTCCCGTAGTCCCAGTGCCGGCATGGTCGCCTTCACGCGCTCCGCTGCATGTATCGCCGAGCTCATCGAGCCGCCTTTCGTTCTTTCGACCGCTGATTACATCCCGTCTCTACTTCCCCTCCAGGGACCAGAATCTCACCCCGTAAGGCTCCAGTCTGGTCTCCAGCTTGGCGTTCTCACGCTTCAGCACGCCCTGCGCCTCCGGCAGGAGCCGGGAGTTCTCGTCGCTCGAGGGGGAAGCGGCATCCAGAACCAGCGGTCGAACCCGCAGGTCGCTGGGCGAGTCCCGGAGCTCGACGACGATGCTCTCGGGCTGCAAGGAGAAGTTCCAGAGAAGGAGGTTGTAGAGACGGTGCTCTTCGTCCCACGTCGCGAGCCCGTGAACCGTTCTCCCGCTGGACCGGACGCGCAGCCGCTCGCCGGTGAGGCGGGAGAGCAGCTTGAAAGCGAAGTAGGCGGGCCGGACCGCGCTCTGGTAATCGAAGAGGCCATCCCACTGCGGCCGGCGGTTCCACCACGCGGCCATGAACGCCGCTCCCCGCGGCGACATAAACCGCGCGAATCGCTTCTGGGATACGTGGTAATCGCGGATGTGATAGTAGCATGAGAAATCCAGGCGCGCTTCCTTCATCTGCCAGGCGACCTCCGCGACGAAGCAAGGCTGGAAGCGAGGATCGCTCGGCGGGTTGAAGAGGTCCATGTTCCACTCGTCGAGCATCGTCTCCGGAGCGAGCTTCGCGTGCTTTTCCAGAAGAGAGCGAGCGTGGTCGATGGTCCCGCGGATCTTCTGCGGATCGCTGGAATAGATGTGCCACGAGATGAAATGGAGAGGAACAGCCTCCGTCTCGCACATCTCGAGCAGCGAGGGGAGAATCCGCGAATGGACACTGGCCAGCGCGGGGCCGCCCACGCGGGCATCGGGATCCGCACGGAGGACCGCCGCGGCGGTGTGCCGGTAGTAGCGCGTGTAGCTCTCGGGCTGGAACCGGTAGGGGCAACCGCCATCCTCTCCGATGTCGGGCTCGTTCCCGACTTCCCAGTACCGGATGCCCGAACCGCGCTCCTTGTAGTGCCGGACGAGCTGGACAATCAGCTCCTCCCACGCCTCGTAGTCTTCGGGCTCGACGATGTCCTGGTCGATCGTGGGGAAGAGGACCCGCGGCTTGAAGCAGAGCGCCATCAGCGGCGTCGCGCCTGTCTCCAGTATGGTGTCGACGGAACGGTCAAGGGTGTCGAAGTGATAGCGCCCTCGCTCGGGCAGCAGATCGAAGTAATCCTGGACGAACAGGCGGATCAGCCGCGGCCGGAGGGCCCGGATCTCCGCGATCCGGTCATCCCACATCGGATCCTCGGAGAGCCCCCCCTGGCCCAGAGCGAATCGGTCGATCTCCATCGGGCCTAGACGCTCTTCCAGGCACACTTCGACGCGGATGGGCTCGCTTTCGGCGCGGACTGCAGCCGCGATGGAAGCGAGCAGCACCAGCATCGGAATTCGCCTCATGGACATCTCCCTCCTCAGTAGTATCTGTTACGAATCGACCCCCTGGCTTCCGGGCGCCTTAGAGCCTATTTCAGTAGACCATCCTGGCTTCGGCCGGCTGCGGAACCGGCGGTTCTGCGTCGCGATCGCCGCTGCGCCAGCTCGCGGCTCACCCTCCACCCCTCGGCCTCCTCCTCGTCGGCCTCGGTCTCC
>JAFGKN010000462.1 GCA_016928605.1 Planctomycetota bacterium
GGGATGCGTACGCGATCTGATCCCTGGCGAGATACCCCGCCACGCGGAGCCTCGCGCCGCCGAGGGGTGAAGTCTGCGCGATGGAGGTGAAGGCGTCGCAGAGCAGGTGCACGCCCTTCTCCGGAGCGATCCGCCCCAGGTATCCGACCGTCAGCTCCGGCGGCTCGCGGCAGGCGATCGGATCGTGGCCATCGAGCACGATGCCCGGCTGCACGACGCCGATGCGGCCGCGCTCGATGCCGAAGTACCCCGCGGCGAAGTCCGCGTAGTAGCGGCTGACGCTCACCATCGCATCGACGTCGCGGGAGCGCTCGCGGATCAGGCTGAGGGCAGTGTCTTTCTCCGCCGGCGGGAGGAGATCCAGGAAGCTGTCCTCCGCCTGGAGGCCGCAGACCACGGGCGCGCCCGTCGCCTCCTTGAGCCGGCGCGCGAGGCCGATCAGGAGGATATTCGTCAGGTGGATGACGTCCGGCCGGACCTCGCGCGCGAGCCACGAAGCCAGCTCCTCGACCTCCTTCCGCTGGTAGCCCTCCTCGCCCCGGAGCATGGACACGGTCAGCCCGCCGAGCCGCGATGCGTCGGTGCCGGGACCGATGCGCGTCAGGAGCGAGATCAGCCAGCGTGCGCCCAGGATGCGATCGAGGATCGGGCGCGGCCTCCGAAAGGAGGGAAACTTCTGCTCGAGGTAGACGCGGAAGCCGCTCAAAAACACGCGATCGACGCTCACATCCGCAACATCGGTCCGGATGGGCGTGTACGCCGGCAGGAGAAACGCATCCTCGCCCAACTTCCTCAGCGCGAGGACCAGCGCGCTGTCGCGGAGGCAGTTGCCGCAGTAGCGCCCCGCCGCGCCCGCCGTGACGTAGGCGATCTTCATCGGACTTCCCCGGAGCGCCCGGCGCCGGACGATGCCCCGGCGATGTCGAAGCAGTAGATGAGGCCGTTGTCGGCCCCGATGACGAGATGCTCGCCGTCGAGGGCCGGCGAGGCGGTGAACGCGCCATCGGCTTCGAACCGCCAGGCCTCCTTACCGCTCGCGAGGTCGAGCAGGTAGAGGTTGCTGTCCGAGGATCCGCAGATCACGCGGCCGCCCGCGATGACCGGCGAGGCCTCGACCCTCGCCTTCGTCTCGAAGGTCCAGACTCCGTCGCCCGTGCGACGGTCGATGCAGTGGATCATCCGGTCGCGCCCCCCCACCACGAGCCGGTCGCCGCAGACCGCGGCGGAGCCGTAGAAGGGGAACTGCTTCTCGGGATGGCGGTAGGTCCAGAGGAGCTTCTTCGCCTCGAAGTCGACCGCGATGACCTCGTTCTCGAACGTGCCCACGTACAGGACCGATCCGACGACGGCTGGGGACGCCGCGGAGTAGCCGCTCATCTCGAGCTGCCAGACCTCCTCGCCGGTGGCGACATCGATCACCCGGAGGGTCGAGTCGCAGCCGGCGACGAACGTCTTGCCGCCGGCGAGGGGCGGGCTCGAGTGGACCGGACCGCCCGTCTCGAACTTCCAGACGAGCTTGCCCGCTGCGGCATCGAGGCAGTAGAGGCAGGCGTCGTAGCTGCCGAAGAGCACGCGATCGCCCGCGAAGTTCGCGCTCGAGATGATCTCGGCGCCCTCGGTGTCGTAGATCCAGGCGCGCTCGCCGCTCGAGGCATCCACCGCGTGGAAGATGCCGCCGTCGTCGCCCAGGAAGAGCTTCCCGGAGTGAAATCCGGGCGAGGACCGGAATCCGCTCTCCGCGGAGTACTTCCAGAGGAGCTTGCCTTTCTTCTCGCTCGCCGCGAGCTCGAGGGCGATGAGATCCCCGCCGGTCGTCGCCGCGAAGGCGCGGCCTCCTGCGATGCAGGCGGTCGACTCCACGGGGTCGCCCGCGTCGTGAGTCCACCGCAGGCGCGGGGCATCGGCGGGCTTCTCTGGCCGGCACGCCTGGAAGCGCGGATCGCCGCGGAAGACCGGCCAGCCGGCGGGTCCGGCGGCGTCGGGCGAGGGCTGCGTCTCCGGAGCGGGGCTCGGGGGGGCCTCATCCTTCTCTTTCGCAACGCCGCTCTCAGTTTTCTTCCCGGCGTCGTCGCGCTTCTTCTTCGCGCCCGCGGCCTGTGGCGTATCGCCCGCGCCCGCACTCTCCTTCACCGCCCCGGCGCTTTTCTTCGGCTCGGCGATGGCGTAGAGGGATCGGCGCGTCGCGATGTAGAGGACTCCGCCCGCGGCCACCGGCGTCGAGTAGACGGTGTCGCCCATGTCGATCTCTCCCAGCAGCTCGAGCTCCCTGGACGCGCGGCAGATGGCGATGTCGCCGTCCTCGTCGCCGATGAAGACCTTGCCGTCGGCGACCATGGGCGAGCCCCAGACTCCCGAGAGGAGGTCGTGCTCCCAGTGCATCGCGCCCGTCTCCGCGTCGAGGCAGCACAGGAATCCCGCGAGCTCGGCCGCGAAGACGAGGCCCTCGAAGACGGCGACCGAGGAGATCGTCCGGCCGAAGTCCTTGCCCCCGCGGGTCCAGATCCTCCCGCTTTCCGTGACGTCGCCGCTGCCGCCGGCGCGGATCGCGTGGATGTTGCCCGGCCCGTCGCCGTGCTCCGGATCCTGGCCCATGCCGACGTAGACCGCGCCGTCGTGGAAGACCGGCGTCGCGACGATGCTGTTCCGCGTCCCGAGGCCGCTGGGCTCCCACTTCGAGTCCTTCGGGTTGCCGTCGAACTTCCACAGGAGAGCGCCCGTGGGGGGATCGAAGCTGTAGATCCAGCCGTCGCCGGCGGGGAAGATGACCTGCTCGCGGCCCCCCGTGATTCCGAACGAAGGGCTCGACCACTGGCCGTGGAGGATGTTCTCGCCGGGCGCGCTGCTCGTCCAGGCGACCTTGCCCGTCCTCTTCTCGACGGCGATGAAGCTCGGAGCCACCGGCGCGGGCAGTCCCTTGTGGTCTCCCGCGACGCCGTTGCCGGTCAGGGCGAAGACGAGATCGCCCGCGACGAGCGGCGATGAGGCGGCGAGGTTGTGCGGATAGACGCCGAGGTCGGTGTACATGTCGACGATCCAGATGATGTCGCCGTCGATGTCGCTCGTGTGCTCCTCGCCGCGATACGGGCCATCGTTACCGTCGGCGAGGCCGTCCAGGTCGGCGCAGACGAGCTCGCAGCGGTTGCTGACGTAGTAGAAGCGGTCGCCGTCGACGACCGGCGCGGAGCAGATGCCGACCTCCGGCCAGTCGTTGTCGTGTCCGCTCGGCAGCTTGTCGTGGACGATCTGCCAGAGGAGCCGGCCGTCCTCGGCGCGAAGGCACTGCATCACGCCCCTGTCGCCCTTGATGCGCGGATTGCGCTCGAGGCCGTTGTTGGAGCCGATGAGGATCTTCCCGCCGGCGATCACGGGATTGGCGAAGGACTGCGTGGCCAGATCCGCCTTCCAGAGGATGTTCTTGCCGCTCTCGACGTCCCACTCCTCGGGTATCGAGGTCTCGCCGGGGCTCACCATGTTGCGCCCGGGCCGCCCGCCCCACATCGGCCACTCTCCCGGCTTCGCCGCGAAGCTCGCATCCGGAGAGCGGACGGCTGGCGCAGGCGCCGCCGCGGCCTCCTGCGCGGTCGTCTCCGGACTCGTTCCAGCAGGCTGCCGCGCGGCTGGCTCCGGTTCCGGCGCCTGCTCGCGCGCAGTTCTCGACGCCTCCGCGGCGCCTGACTCGCGCAGCGAGCTCGCCGCTCCATCCCTCGCCGCCCCGTCCTGGGAAGAGATCTCCTCGGACAGCGGAGCCTGCGATGGAGCGGTCCGCGCCTCCTCCTCGGCGCCCGGCTCTCCGGGAGAGCCGCCGCTCGCGGAGCACCCGCAGCCGGCGGCCAGAGCCGCCGCGGCGAGGAGGAGGAATCCGGAGATCCTTCCCAGTGGAGCTCCTCCGTGCCATCGCGCTGGAAGATCTGCGTGCATCATGACTCTCTCCTGTCCTCAGCAGTGGTTCTCTGGTTCGCGCACCCCGATACCATACATCCTGTTCCCAGGCAAAGCCCGTCTCGCGGGCGTCGGTCGCCGACTGGCCCCGCGCCGGCCAGATGCGCAAGACTTCGTGAAATCCGGCATCAAGGGACTCCGGAACCTCCCGGTTGATTCGCGGAGGAAATCCTTTAGAGTCAGCGGCGATGCGCTCGCCCGCGCTGCGAGGCGAGCCGGTGCGGCGATGACCGCCCCGACCCGCGCACGCCCAACTCCGGCCCTCAGAGCGATCAGCCGCCATGCTCCATCCCGACCGATTCTTCGACCCCGATCCGCAGATCCGAGAGGTGGCCCGAGACCTCTACGCGATGGTCCGCGACCTGCCGCTCATCTGCCCGCACGGCCACGTCGATCCGGCGATCCTCGCGGAGAACCGCCCGTTTCCCGATCCGGCCGAGCTGATCATCATCCCGGACCATTACGTGTTCCGGATGCTCTACTCGCAGGGCATCCCGCTCGAGCGCCTCGGGATTCCCCGAGGCGATGGCCGGCCGGTCGAGACGGACCACCGCGCGATCTGGCAGCTCTTCGCCGAGAACTTCCATCTCTTCCGCGGCACGCCGTCGCGCTGCTGGCTGGAGCACGAGCTGGTCGAGGTCTTCGGCATCGAGGAGCCGCTCTGCGCCGCCACGGGGCAGGCGATCTACGACGACATCTCGGAGAAGCTCCGGAGCGAGGAGTTCCTGCCGCGCTCGCTCTTCGAGAAGTTCCGGATCGAGGTGCTGTGCACAACCGACAGCGCCTCCGACCGGCTTGAGCATCACCGCGCTATCCGCGACTCCGGGTGGAAGGGCGTCGTGCGCCCCACCTTCCGCCCCGACGCCGCCGTCGATATCGCGGGGACCGGCTGGAGGGAGGAGATCGAGCGGCTCGAGCAGGTGACAGGCAAGGAGATCGCGAGCTATCGCGACTTCGTCGCCGCCCTCGAGTCGAGGCGGGAGTCCTTCCGCTCCATGGGAGCGACCGCGACAGACCACGGCGTCGCCTCGCCGCGAACGCTCCAGCTCTCGAGGTGGGAGGTGGAGGGGATCTTCCTCCGCGCGCTGAGAGGCGATGCCAGCGAGGCGGACGGCGAGCTCTTCACGGCGCACATGCTGATGGAGTCCGCGCGGATGAGCGTGGACGACGGCCTCGTCATGCAGCTCCATCCCGGATGCTTCCGCAACCACAACCCGCTCATCTTCGAGGCGTTCGGGCGTGACAAGGGCGCTGACATCCCCCTCGCCACCGAGTACACGCGCAACCTCCAGCCGCTGCTCGCCGCCTATGGCAACCATGCGAACCTCACGCTGGTCGTCTTCACGCTCGACGAGTCGACCCTGTCGCGGGAGCTGGCGCCGCTGGCCGGGCATTACCCCGCGATGCGGCTCGGGCCCGCCTGGTGGTTCCACGACAGCCGCGAGGGGATGACGCGCTACCGGCGGCGCGTGACCGAGACCGCTGGCATCTACAACACCGCCGGCTTCAACGACGACACGCGCGCTTTCCCCTCGATCCCGGCGAGGCACGACCTCTGCCGGCGCGTCGATGCGAACTTCCTCGCCGGGCTCGTGGCGGAGCACGTCATCGACCGCCGGGACGCCGAGGAGATGATCGTCGACCTCTCCTACGGCCTCGCGAAGAAGACCTACAGGCTGTAGCGCCCGCCGGCGAGCCGGGCGCGCCGGGAGCAGGCCAGCGCGGCGCGGCCAGGCGGTCCGGTTTTCGAATCAGCGGGTACCCCTCTCGGGCCCGTAGCGCTTGGCGAGTACCTCGGCGAAGTCTGCCAGGTCGCCCGAGTCTCTCTGCAGAACATCGTAGAGGAGGCCGTGATCGACGGTCGAGTACCCGTGCACAAGGCGATTCCGCAGGCCGACCGCCCGCTTGAGCTTGTCTGCCAGGACTCGCTCGATCACCCCTTCTTCCGCAAGGATGGCCGGAATATCGCGGAGGTGGAGAGGCTTCCGGTAGCCCTCCGCAGCGATGACATGGTTCCCGGAATCGAGCATGGCTTCGAGCGCGATGCGGAGGTAGTGCTCCGAGAGCGCCCGATCCACCTCGCAGGCCAGATACTCGTCCCGGGAGCGCGAGGCGATGGGCTGAAGTTTTCGCACGGCCTGGCGGAGCCGCCCGAGCCTCGTGGCGAGGATCTCACGATCGACCACGGATCTTGCCCTCCGACAGCTCGCGGAACAAAGCCTCGTCATACTCGCGGGAGAAGTGCTGAAAGTCGAGCGCGGCCTTGATCGCATGATCCTCGAAACGGACCTTCTCCCGCTCACTCCTCGCGAATACGAGGCGCCCGGAGCGGACCACCCGATCGCTGATGATCACCCCGGCATCGTTGAGGACAACGATGTCCACGTCGTCGCGCCGGGAGACTTCCTCCAGTCGTGCCACCAGTTCGAGTCGCGCGTCAAAGGACCTCCGGGCTGTGGGGGCGAGCAGGACCGCCAGATCGAGGTCGCTCAGCGCCCCCTGCGTTCCTCGAGCGTGGGCGCCGTGGAGGTAGAGCAGAACGATGTCGGTGCCGGCGCAGAACGACTCGAGTCTTTGCACGAGGTCCTCGACATCGGCCGCACCGAGTGCTTTCGGCTCACAGGGCTGCTCCTGGAATCTCATCGGCTTCTCCTTCGAGACCCCCACCGATCAGCGAGTGTGGTCTCCATCCCACCTCCTGCGGGCGCGCCTGCTCCTCAGGGAGCGCAGATCCCGCTCAAGCCCCCTCCGCCTGCCGGCTCTCGACGTCGCGCAGGTAGGGAATCTGCCGGGCCTCCAGCCACTGGACCGCCACCTCGGCGAGCTCCGCGTACTCGTAATCATACCACTGCTGCTCGAGGCCGTGCCGCCGCACGGCATCCTTGAAGGCCAGGAAGTCCCTGTTTTGCTTCACGAGCTGGAGGATCTCCGCGCGGATCTGAAAGTTGTCGATCGCCTCGCAGAACCGCTCGACGATCTGGTTCTTTCCGATCTCCGAGCTGACGGGCAGACAGACGTAGTGCTCGGAGTAGATGACCTCACGGGCCTTCCGGATCACCTCTCGCTGCCACTCCGGGTACTGCGACGACTCGCCGTGCTCCTTGTCCGCGTCGGCGAGCCTCAGGTCGGCCTCGGAGAAGGAGAAGATGGCGCCGCTCCTCCGGTCGAGGTAGGCGACGAAGTCATCGGGCAAGGAGACCAGCTCCTCGACAACGGATCTCAGGGATACCTTATTGTCCAAGGCGGTTTACCTCCCGAAGGGAGCGGATCTCGCAGCGGCGTCCCGTCGAGTCCCGATGTTTCACGCTGGAATCAGAGCTACATGAAGAGTCGATGCGTTGTTGACCTCCCGTCAGATCGAGTCGATGCCCAGGACTTCTGCAAATCCCCATACAGGCTCCATTAAATGGAGTTTCCGGGCCGTTTGCAAGTTCGCGTTCGGGAGATGGAAGGCTGCTCCGCCCTGCCGCGCGCCCGCGAGATCCGGCCGGCGCACCCGCCCGGGAATGCTTGCGCCGCTTGCCGGGCATGATAGAGTCCCTTTCTCCGCCGGCGCTGGGCCGTCTGCCC
>JAFGKN010000059.1 GCA_016928605.1 Planctomycetota bacterium
ATCGATCCGCCTCCGGAAGGGGCAGGGCTCTACGTCCACATTCCCTTCTGCCACCGGATCTGCCCCTACTGCGATTTCGCGGTCGCCTTCGATCGCCGCGAGGCGCGGAGGCCCTTTCGCGACGCCCTGAGCCGGGAGATCGGCCTCGCCGCCGGCTGGCCGCTCGAGATCGACACCATCTACCTCGGCGGGGGGACGCCGTCCGTGCTCCATCCCCGCGAGGTCGCGGAGATCTTCTCGGAGCTGCACTCCGCCTTCCGGCTGACGGCGGGAGCCCGCGTCTTCCTGGAGGCCAATCCCGAGGATGCGGACCAGGAACGGCTGTGCGCCTGGCGCGAGCTGGGAGTCGCGACGGTGAGCCTCGGCGTCCAGTCCTTCTCGCGGCGCGAGCTGAGACGTCTCGGGCGCCGCCACTCTCCCGCCGATGCGCGGCGCGCTGTCGAGCGGGCCCGAGAGGCCGGTTTCGACACCATCTCCATCGATCTGATCTTCGCCCTGGCAGGCCAGAGCATCGAGGAGTGGCAGCGCAGCCTCGGCGAGGCCGTCCAGCTCGGCGTCGACCACATCTCCTGCTACCAGCTCACCTACCACGAGGGGACGCCCTACTGGCGGGGCCGCGAGAAGGGCGTCCTCACCGAGATGGGCGAGGAGGAGCAGGCGACGTTCTTCCTCCGCACCCACGAGTTCCTCGAGCTGGCCGGATACCAGGCCTACGAGCTCTCCAACTTCGCGCGCGATCCTCGCCACCGGAGCCGGCACAACCGGAAGTACTGGATGCACCTTCCGTATCTCGGGCTCGGCCCCTCCGCCCACTCCTTTCGAGGCCGGACGCGGTGGTGGAACCTGCGCGGCCTCCGGGACTACGAGGCGGCGCTCTCCGCGGGGCGCTCACCGATCGAGGCGAGCGAGACGCTCGACGACGCCGGCCTCGCGCTGGAAGAGGTCATGCTCCGGCTCCGGACCGTCGAGGGCGTGGACCTGGAGGGGATCCGCCTGCGCCGCGGCCTCGATCTCCTCGAGCGCAACCGTCCGCGCATCGAGGCCTGGATCGAGGGCGGGCTCGCGCGATGCGAGGGCGGCGTCCTCCGGCTGACTCCCCGCGGCTGGGCCGTGGCCGACGCGATCGCCCGCGATCTGGACACCGGCGCGGATCGGAGCTGAAGGCAGCTCACCCCCCCATCACCTGCACGACGATCTCGCGCACCCGGGAGCTCGTGTCGAAGTCGAGGAGTATGATCTGCTGCCAGGTGCCGAGGGTGAGTCTCCCGTCGACGAGCGGCACCGAGATCGAAGGGCCCGTGACGGTGGCTCTCACGTGCGAGTGGCCGTTGTCGTCATGCCAGGTGTTCTCGTGGAGGTACTCCCCGTCCTCCGGCGCCACTCGCTCGTAGGCTTCCCGCAGATCCTTCGAGACGAGCCCCGGCTCGTACTCGGTCGTGCTGACGGCGGCGGTCGACCCCACAACGAAGACGGTCACGAGACCGTCGCGGACCGAGCCCGTCCGGATGCTGGCGTTCACCTCGGGCGTCAGGTCTACGATGTGCGTGTTGCCCTTCGTTTTCACCGACAGGCGATGCGTCTCGACCGGCATTCTGGCCACCTCGCTCAATTCAAAGCCGCAGCCGGACGCCATCGCTCCCGATCCGAGGCGAGCCGGGCCGGCCGGCAGATTCCCGGAGAAAGATCAGAAAGATAAGGTACGCGGACTCGTTGATCATTACCATGTGAAACAGCGCGGTGTCCCGCGGTAGAGGAGCCGCGCCATCCCCGATGCCTTTCTCGGCCAGAAGGAGGAGTCGAACGTGCCCTCGAAGACCATCGGCCGCCCGGCTGCCCGCCGCACGGCTTTTTCCATCGCGACGATCTCCACCTGTTTCCTGATCCTGGCGGCGGCCCGCGGCGCGGAGTCCTGGCCCCAGGCGCAGCTCGATGCCCGCCGCTCCGGCAACGCCGCGGACAGGACGGTCTCGCTGCCGCTGGGGCTCATCGGGGTGGTCCCCCTGTCCGATGCCGTCTTCACCTCTCCGGCCGTCGACGGCTCCCGGGCGTACATCGTCGACGGATCTGGAACCGCGTGGGCGATCGATGCCCGCCGCGCGCGGGTGATCTGGAAGTTCGCGCCGGGCGGCGGCCGGGCCAACGTCAACAACGTCTCGTCTCCAGCGCTCGCCGGCCCCTACGTCCACTTCGGCACGATGGCCGGAACCTACTACGTCCTGCGCGCCGAGGACGGCAGCGTCGTCCGTGAGATCCCTTGCGGCGAGCCGATCTTCAGCTCTCCGGCGGTGGCCGGAGAGAGCGTCTTCTTCGCGACGCTCGGCTCGCGCATCCACGCGCTGCGGCAAGACGGCACCGTGCGCTGGACCTGGGACTACGTGAAGGAGCACATCGGCTTCGATGGCGATCGCTGGAGCGGCGAGGCCTGGTACCGAGCGAGGGGGCGCGGCTCCTGGAGGGACCAGTTCTGCTGCACTCGCGACGTGGCGGTCCACGAGGGGCGCGTCATCGCGGCGGCCGGCGGCACCGTCGCGTGGCTCGAGGACCTCGGCGATCACGCGCGGCTGGAGCGCGTCTACCTGGGCCCGGACCAGAGAGAGAGCCCCTGCACCCTCGGTCTGAGCGTCGGCGAGGACGGCGTCGTCTACCGCCAGTGGACAAGGCGCGACAACGAGGGAAATGTCGACGTCATCCGCGCCGGCGCCGACGGCTTCCAGCGCAGAGCCGTGGCGGGAACGGGGACGAGCTATCGAGGCGCGGGCCTTCTGAGCTTCTCCTCGGTCGCCATCCGCGGAGGAGACATCTTCCGCTGCAGGCCGCAGGAGGGCCACGGCCTCTGCCGCCACGGCGCGGATGGAACGACGTCCGTCGTGAGCAGCGCAGCCGCCATCGCTCCTCCGGTCATCCTCCGGGACCACGCCGTCTACGGCGGGCTCGATGGCCGCCTGCGCGTCGTGAGCCTCGCGGGCGACAAGGATGACTCCTGGTCCTTCGCGACTCTCCGCGGCGCGGCGATCTCGGCGGCGCCGGCAGTGTCGTGCGGCCGGATCTACTTCGGCGCGGAGGACGGCTACTTCTACGTCCTCGGACCGGAGGGCAAGGCCGCGGCGCCGGAGAAAGACCTCGGCCTCCACGAGATCCGGAGCCCCCCGGCGTCGGCCGGGGGCGAGCCGCGCGCCGGCTGGTTCACGAGCTTCGGCAACTTCGCCAACACGAACGCCAGCCCCGATGCGCTGCGTCCGCCCTTCGCGATGCGGTGGATCCGGCGCTACGAGGGCACGGTGAAGCACTTCTCCGTCTGCGGCGGCGGCCGGCTCTACACGCACACCGCGGAAGGCCAGATCTTCGCGGTGGAGGAGGAGACAGGGCGTCTGCTCTGGCGGCGCTACTCTCCGGGCGTGCACGTCTCGTACACGTCGCCCCTGTACTGGAAAGAGCGCGTCATCGTCCCGCAAGCCGGCCTCGAGGAGTGCCGCCTCCGATGCCTCGACGCGGGGACGGGCGAGCTCGTGTGGGAGGCGCCCTTCTCGGGCTCGCCGAGCTGGAACCGGCAGATGCCGCCCATCGTCCACGACGGCCTCGTCATCTACTGCTTCAGCTCCGGCCGGTTCAGCCCAGAGGGCTGGCTCTTCGAGCACCAGAGCACCTTCGGCTTCCCTGCCGACCACAAGCCCCTCGTGCGCGCCTGGCGCCTCGAGACCGGCGAGGAGGTCTGGACCCGCGACTTCTCGGAGCACGGCGCGGGCGGAGACGACGCGGGCATGTGCCTCCTCGACGGGACGATCTACTACTCCGTGTACTTCGGCGACAAGAAGCCGCAGGGGCTGACGGCGGCTCTCGATCCGAGAACCGGCGAGACGCGCTGGCTCACGACCGACCACTCCGTGCACGCGGGCTGCACGGTGTCGGGAGCGAAGGGCAGGATCTACCTCGGCGGCTACAATCCCGTCGAGGGAAAGGTCAACCGCGTCTGGTGCCTCGACGCGAAGGACGGCTCCCTCGTCTGGAAGTCCGAGCCCGTCTCGAGGGCCATCCACGTCGTCACCGTGGGCGAGAGGTTCCTCTTCACCCACTCGCAGTACCAGAACGGCTACCTGATCGACAAGGAGACCGGCGCGATCCTGCGGACGCTCACCCAGGGCTACCGGTGCACGCGGTTCACTCTCGCCGAGCCTCACCTCTTCGGCGCCAACTTCGACACCTTCGACCTGAGCGGCGAGGAGCCCCGGATGGTCTCGTCCGGCCCGGTCTTCGACGTTCTGCTCTGCGTGAGCCCCATTCCCTCGGGCGGCCGCCTCTTCTACACGACGAACGGCACAGGGCTCCAGGTCTGCCAGGCGCCCGTGGAAGAAGCGGAGTCCGCACAGGCGCCGCGGCGCGGCCGCTGATCCTCCGGCGAGGCGACGCCTCTCGAGGATCGCGCAGCGACAGAGCTCGAGGGGCGCCGAGCAGCTGCGGAAGTGGCTGCCTGACCCGCCACTGCCTCGGCGGCCCGAGCGCCCGCTCAGCCTCCGACGAGGTCCACTCCCCTTTCGCGCTCTCCATGGAGGCGCAGCTGCCGCTTGATGATCTTCCCCGCGGCGTTCTTCGGAAGCTCGCCGTGGAAGCGCACCCTCCTGGGGACCTCGTGCCTCCCGAGGTGCTGCAGGCAGTGCTCGCGGATGTCGCGATCCGTGGCCGTCGATCCCTCCTGGAGGGAGATGTGGGCGACGGGGATCTCGCCGTGGAGCTCGTGAGGCTCGCCCACCACCGCCGCCTCGCGCACGGCCTCCATGGCGTAAAGAACCTCCTCGACGACGCGCGGATAGACGTTCATCCCGTTGACGATGATCATGTCCTTCTTGCGGTCGACGATGAAGAAGTAGCCGTCGTCATCCTCGTAGCCGATGTCGCCGGTGCGAAACCACTCGCCGAAGAAGCTCTCGCGCGTGTCCTCCTCGCGGCGCCAGTATCCCTTCATGACATTGGGGCCGCGCACGCAGATCTCGCCCATCTCGCCGCGGGGCAGCTCGCCGCCGTCATCTCCGAGGATCTTCATCTCCACCCGCGGTATGGGGATGCCGACCGAGCCGATCTTGCGCCGGCCTCCGATGGGGTTGACGCAGGTGACCGGCGAGCACTCCGTCGGCCCGTCGCCCTCGTAGATCAGCTTCGCGAACTTCTCCTCGAACCGGCTCATGATCTCCACGGGGAGGGCGGCGCCCCCAGAGACGCAGAACCGCAGGGAGGCGAACCTGGCGACCATCTCATGCCTGAGCCGCAGAAGCACGCCGTACATGCTCGGAACACCGAGGAAGATCGTGGCCCGAGACTCCTCGATCGCGCGTGCGACGAGCTCCGGCTCGAAGCGTGGCAGCGGAACGAGCGCGCAGCCGTGGAGGAGCGGGAAGAGCATGCCGACCGTGGCCGCGAACGAGTGGAACATCGGGAGCACGACGATCAGGACATCCTCGCCCGGACGCAGCGCGAGCGCCTCGCGGACGCTGAAGGTGTTGGCGACGAGGTTGCGGTGCGTCAGCATCGCTCCCTTCGGCTGCCCTGTCGTCCCCGAGGTGTAGATGATCGCCGCGACGTCCTCGGCCGGATCGAGCGCCGGCGCGGGAGGCGCAGCATCCCCCTCCTCGAGCTGCGCGAGGTCGTCGTCGCCCGGCAGGCCGCCGCCGATCGAGACGAAGAGCGAGACCGAGGCAAGCTCTCCGCGGATCACGCCCACCTGCGGCGCGAGCTTCTCGTGGTAGATCAGCCCCGCGGCGCCGGAGTCCTCGAGGATGTAGAGAACCTCCCGCGGATTGAGCAGCACGTTGATCGGCACCGCAGTGGCGCCGGCCTTCAGGATGGCGAAGTAGGCGACGGCGAAGGCGTCGCAGTTGATCGCGTAGAGACCGACCCGGTCGCCTGGGCGGATGCCGCGCCGGGCGAGCCCGCCGGCTGCACGGCCGGAGCGATCGTCGAACTCCGAAAAGGTGATGGCCCGGCCTTCCCAGAGGATCGCCGGCCGGCCCGCGAACTCGCGCGCAGTCCTCGCCTGCAGGTCGATCAGCGACCGCCCTTCGTGCTCTCTCGGCTCCATCCTCGGCTCCTTGTCGCGCCGAAGGCCGGGGCTCTCCGACCGCCCCGGCATCTCTCGATCCACCGGCCGCTCGTCACGCTCCGGCCTCCAGCATCTCCTCGATCGCCCCGCGCAGCGGCGCCGAGGGCTGAGCGCCGAGCCGCGTCACGGAGATCGCCGCAGCGGCGCTCGCGAAGCGCACCGCCGCGCGGAGCG
>JAFGKN010000463.1 GCA_016928605.1 Planctomycetota bacterium
AGGCGTAGGGATAGAGCTCGAACCCCTGCGCCAGGAGATCCTCGCGCTTGCGAAGAAGGTCTTCGTCGAAGGACATGCTGGTTGACCTCGGGGTGAGATGGTCCGCCGGAAAACGCCAGACCATAACGCAAGCCGCTGGTGGGCGCAACGGGCTCGGGCCGGGGGCACGGACCCCGCCAGCGCGCGGGCAGATGTCGCTCGGAGGCGACCGGCGCCGTGTCGCGGACGGTGAGGGGAGGGGCCGCCTCCCCCGCAACAAGGGATGGCGCGCGTCACACCCGGTGTCACCCGGTTCTGACGCGCACCCGATTCTGCTGCGCGGCGCTCGACAATCCGCCCGGTTTCTGCCATCCTCACATACCGTCCGGACCGTTCCAGATGGCCGCTCTGCTCCAGAGGTACCGCCCATGATCCAGAGACCGCTGATCGTGTCCCTGTCGATTCTCTGCCTCCTTCTCCACGGCTGCACCCCGCCCGACGATGCCGCCCCGGCGGGCGGAGGAGCGGAGAAGAGCGCAGCCCCGCCCGAGAAGGCGGAAGCGCCGGCCACCCCGCCCGAGGAGGCCGAGCCGCCTGCGACTCCCGATGACCAGAAAGGAGACGAGACAGCAGTGACGCCCGACTCACCGAAGAAGGAAGAAGCGGCCCCGCCGCCCGCCGCTGCGCCAGCGGACGCCCCGCCAGAGCCCCATCCCGGGCTTCTCGATCCGTCGCAGGCGACCGAGACGGCCCCGGATGTCTACAAGGCCCGGTTCGAGACATCGGCCGGCGACTTCGTCGTCGAGGTCTACCGCGAGTGGGCCCCTCGCGGCGCCGACCGCTTCTACAACCTGGTGAAGATCGGCTTCTTCGACGAGGCGCGCTTTTTCCGCGTCGTCCCGAACTTCGTCGTGCAGATCGGGATCAACGGCGATCCCCGCGTGAACGCGGTATGGCGCAACGCGAGGATCCCGGACGATCCGGTCGCAGAGACGAACGCTCAGGGAACCGTGACCTTCGCCACGGCCGGACCGAACAGCCGCACGACGCAGATCTTCATCAACTTCAAGAGCAACGCGGGCCTCGACGCGCAGGGCTTCTCTCCCTTCGGAAAGGTGGTCGAGGGGATGGATATCGTCGGAGCGATCAACCCGCAGTACGGCCAGAGGCCGGACCAGATGAGGATCCAGACGCAGGGGAACGCGTACCTCAAGGCGGAGTTCCCCCGGCTCGACTACGTCAAGAGGGCGTCGATCGTCGAGTAGCCTCGAGCTCGAGCTGGTCCCGCGGAGCGCTGGTGCGCTCGCGGGCCGCCGAGCCGCCGGGCCCGCCGGGCCGGAGGCGCCTGGATGGCCAGGCCGGGCCCCCGGATCGCTCGTGTGCTGTGGCGGGCCGGCGGCGCTCGGAGTCAATCCGGCCAGCGCCACTCGGCGAGAGAGGCGATCACCGCGTCGGCCGCCCGGAGCTCGCCGGCGCGGAAGGACGTCGCGACGGCGACGCAGCGCATGCCGGCGCGGCGTGCAGCCTCCACACCGCGCGTCGAGTCCTCGAAGACTATGCAGTCGCGCGGAGAGAGATCGCGCGGTCCCTCCTCCCGCAGGATGTCGAGGGCGCGCAGGAAGCACTCCGGATCCGGCTTCGAGCGGCTGACGTCGTCCGCGCTCACGAATCGGGGAAACGCTCCGCGCAGCCCGTGGCGGTCGAGGACTCCCTCGATGTCTCCGCGGAGCGCGCAGCTCGCGATCGTCGCCGGGCCGCGGCGGCGCGCCTCCAGGAGCAGCTCCCGCGCGCCGTGGAACAGCTCGACCTCCGCGAGCCCTCCGCGGTAGAGCCTGCTCTTGCGGGCGAGCAGCATCCCGCACGCCTCGGGGGTCAGGGAGCCGCGGCCGTGGTCGAGGAAGGCGAGCTCGAAGGCCTCCCGGTCGCTGACGCCGACATAGCGCGTGCCGGCCGAGTCCTGGGTGATGCGGATCCCCTCCTCGGCCAGCACCGCCGCGAAGGTCCGGAAGTGGAGCGGCTCGGAGTCCGCGAGCACGCCGTCGAAGTCGAAGATCGTCGCGCGGACGCCGCTCATGTGCCCGTCAGGTTGTAAAAATCAGCGACGAACTGCCAAGCCTCCTCCGCGGTCTCGACGTAGTGAAAGAGGTGGACATCGTCGGGGGAGATCACGCCTTCTTCGATCAGGAAGTCGAAGTTGACCGCCTGGGACCAGAACTCCCGGCTGAAGAGGAGCAGCGGCATCGGAGCGATCTTCCCGGTCTGGATCAGCGTGAGCGTCTCGAAGAGCTCGTCGAAGGTGCCGAATCCCCCCGGAAAGGCGATCAGCGCGCAAGCCCGCATGAGGAAGTGCATCTTGCGCACGGCGAAGTAATGGAACTGGAAGCAGAGCTCGGGCGAGATGTAGGGATTCGGCGCCTGCTCGAAGGGCAGCACGATGTTGAGGCCGATGCTCTTGCTCCCGACGTCGTGGGCTCCCCGGTTGGCGGCCTCCATGATGCCGGGACCGCCGCCCGTGCAGACGACGAAGTGATTCCGCCCCGAGTCGCTGTGGCTCTTGGAGACGAGGCGAGCCAGCTTCCGCGCCTCCTCGTAGTATCTCGAGCTGGCCTCCATGCGGCGGAGGATCCTCACCTCCTCGACCTGCTCGGGGTTGTCCGGATCCCTCGCGAGCGCCTCCTCCGCCTCGGCGAGGCGCCGGCGAGCCCGCTCCGGCTCCAGGATGCGCGAGCTGCCGAAGATCACGAAGGTCGTGCCGACCTCCTCCTCCTGCTGGATGATCTCGGCCTTGAGGAGCTCGAGCTGCAGCCGCACGGGACGGAGCTCCGTCCGCATCAGGAAGTCCTCGTCGGTGTACGCGAGCACGTAGGACGGGGAGCTCGTCTGCGGGGTGTTGGTCCGGAGCTTCGCTGCATCGGCTCCGGCCCGCGCTGAGGGATAGGTCATCGGCTCTCTCCGGTGATCAGGCTGTAGAGGAATGACGAACGCTCGATGCCGCCGGCGGCATCGCTGGCCGGGAGCTGTGAACCCGCAGTGCACGGCAGCAGGCGCGGTCCGAGAGGAGGACGCCGCCGCGCCGGATCCCGCGAGAGCTCACCCGCCCCGAACCACCTCGATGATGTAGCTGGCCCGGAGGCCCCAGGTGGAGTCCGGAGCCTCGGCCTGGACCATCTCGAGGTCGGCGAGCGCCTTCTCGGCATCCTTGAGCACCGCGTGGGCGTATCCTCGGAGGAAGTGCGCTTCCCAACGCTCCGGATCGGCGCGCTTCTCCTTCACGGCCAGCTCGATATATCGGCCGAGGATCTCGACCGCTTTGGGATGCTCCCTCAGGCGGATGAGGAGCCGGCCGAGGGGCAGATAAACCTTCGCTCTCTCCGGACCGGCCTTCTCCTCGCCGAGAGCGAGGACCGCCTCGTAGGCCTCGCGGGACTCGGTGAGCTGCTCGGCGCTCTGGAGCACGTCCGCCAGGTCGAGCAGGAGCGCGGCGTCCTCCGGCGTCCTCTCGCGGGCGGACCTCAGGATGCGGATCGCCTCGCCGGATCCGCCGGCGGCGAAGAGCGCGCGGGCGTAGGCTCTCTGGGCGTCGATATCGCCGGGCTTCTCCTCCGCCTCCTTCTTGAGGAGCGCCAGCGTGGCGGCCGAGTTGGCGGGTTTCCTCGCCTCCTCGAGGAACTTCTCCGGCGCGCGGTAGCCGGTGATGCGGAGCAGCTCCTCTCCGGTGGGGGAGAGGAAGAGGATCGTGGGCAGACCGGACACGGAGAGCTTCTCCTTGACGTCTGGCTGCTTGTCGGCATCCACCTTGACCGCGATGAAGTTCGCGCGCACGAAGCGGATCACCCGCTCGTCGCCGTAGGTCTCGCGGTCGAGCTTCTTGCACCAGACGCACCAGTCCGCCTCGAAGTCGACCATCAGGGGCTTCTCGCTCTTGCGGGCCTCCTCGAAGGCCTTCTCGAGATCGCGGAACCAGGGGATGAGCTCGCTCGCGCCGCGGCCGGCCTCCTCCGGCGCATCCTCGCCGGCGTGGTCGTGATCTTCTCCGGCGTGGTCGTGATCGCGGTCGCCGGCCCTGCGCGCCTCCTCCGGCGCGGCGGAGCCCTGCAGGCTCCACAGCGCGAGCGCGAGGAGCCCCAGGAGCGCGGACCAGCGGGCGCGGATGGGATCTCTGCTGGTTGTCATCATCGGTAGTTCTCCACGCGGCGTGCGCCGCGAGATCACGAAATCAGCGTATGACGCGGGCATCGGCCCAGTCGGCGCGGTCGCCGATGTCCAGGCCGTCGGAGCCGTAGTCGACCTCCAGCCGGAGGGCCTGCACGCCATCCATGGGCAGGGAGATCGCTTCGGGCGCGCCCGTTCCTTCCATGTCCTTCTGGTAGATCTCCTTGCCGTCCGCGAGGACCCGGAAGGTGACCGACCCCCGGCCCGCGGCCGAGTCGTCGAGCCCGATGACGGCGGCCATCGCGCGATACCGCCCCCCGAGGTCGTACTCGAGGACGCTGCGCGAGTGGACGCCGAGACCCCGCCGGTACAGGCGGCCGCCGAGCCGCAGCGGATCGCCGCTCACGCAGAGGTCCCTGCGGTAGGGGAAGCCCTTGCCGAGGACGGGCATCTGCTCGGCGCGGCGGGGCTCCAGGGCGGAGAGGAACTGCACGCGGTCGCTCGCGAGCGAGATCCTCGTGATCTCCCCGAGCGGAAGCCGCTGCACCTTGTCGGCCGGAGCGCCGGGCAGGCGGACGGTCAGCGCCGGGGAGTCGCCGCGCTCGAGGCCCAGAACGTAGGCTGGGAGCTGTCCCGCTCCGCGGACCGTCAGGACGGCCGGCGGATCGGCCTCGCGGACCCGCGACGCGACCGGAGCGAAGACCGCCCCCTGGACGAGCTGGCGGGCGACGCGGCGGACGCTCCCGTCGTACTCGAGGTAGAGGTAGTCGGACGTCAGACCCCGGAAGACGCCCGGGACCCGGAGCAGGTTGTTGCGCCGGACGTAGACCGTGTCCTCGGCCGGCGGCGGTCCCTTCATGTTCTCCTCGAGCTGGTCGTCCTGGACGTTAGCTTCCCGCAGCCGGAAGGCGGCGATGGCCTCGAGCGGGACGTCGATCTCTCCCAGCCCGCCGGCGCGGACGCGGGCAGCAGCTCCCTGCGCCTCGATCACCCTCGCGACGATGCTCTCCCCGCCGCGGAAGCGCACCAGCGGGCCCTGGTCGAGATCGACCCTCGGATCGTCGGGCCGGCGGCTCGAGAGCCGGACCTCCTGGATCTCGTAGAAGGGGATCTCCTCATCCCTCCCCTCGAGGCGGAGGCTCCCCCCGGCGATCTCCTCGATCTGCCCCTGGAGGAACCGTCCCCCGAGCAGCATGACGCCGGGGCCCTCCCCTCCGCTCTCGGCCGCGCGGCTCCCCTCCGCCTCCTCTTCGGCTGCGGCCAGGGCGGGGGCAGTGGCGGCGAGGAGGGCGAAGGCGAGCAGGCTGCGCGTCGATCTCATGAGCGCCGTCACATGCCCCGCGAGAGGTCCTTGTAGTACTGCTCGAGCAGCTTCTCGTACCGCGCCGGCAGCTTGCCCTGGAGCCCCTGGAGGGCCCGCGACGCATCGCGCAGGCGGAGCTGGCCCCAGATGGAGCCGGCGTTGGCGCGGGAGACGCCCTGCAGCCTCGTGATGCCCTCCGACTCGCCGGGCAGCGCCGAGACGCGCGCAGGGCTGTTCGAACGGTTTCCGCTGGGGCGGCCGGACCGGCAGCTCCCATCGCAGTTGGCGCTCCCTCACCCAGGGCAGGCGTTGCGCTCCTTGGCCTCCTGGAGCTCGATCAGCTTGTCGAGAGCCGTCACGATCGTGCGCTCCTGCTCCTGGGTCGGATCCTCCGCCGTCAGCTCCTGCGACAGGTACTTCTCCACCTGGTTCATCCAGCCCGCGACGGCCTGTAGCGGCCGGCCGACCTCGCTGCCCAGCGCGCTCAGCCGGCTTTTCGCGCGCTGCTCGACGTCGGCGGGAAGATCGCGGTAGTCGACGAGGAGGATGGCGTACTGGGCGAGGGCGAGCAGCGGCTTCTCCTGCTTCTCGAAGCAGAGCGCCACCAGCTCGCAGGCGCGATGGTCGTGGATCAGGCGAAGCCGCTCGCTCGCGATGATCCGCTCGCACCGCTCGACCACCTTGTCGTACTCGCCGGCGCGGAAGTCGATCTCCGCCCGCAGCAGGCTCGCATGGGCGGCGAGGTACGGATCCCCGTGTCCGAGGCACTCCCGCAGCGCTTTCTGCATCTCCTCGTCGAGCTCCGCGGCGCTCGATCCCTCCACGCTCTCGCGGAGTCGCCCGAAGGCCGGATAGATCTCAGCGAGCGCGCCGCGGATGAAGTTGCCCCCGAGATCGCCGGGCTCGACGGCCGAGATCTCCTGGAGAGCGGCGCCGATCTCGTACTCGAGCACCATCGCCTGGTACTTCGAGGGCTCCAGCCGCATCACCTTGACGATGTGCTGGATGAAGAGCTCGGTCTTGTCGCGCGCCGTGAACTCGCTCCAGTGCTGGGCGTCGATGCTCGCGGTCGCGAGCATGGCGGCGGCCGTCGCGGCGGCGAAGAGCAGTTGACGCATGTTCTGCCTCCCGTGTCGGAGAGTCGATTCCTCGATGATCCGCGGGCCGGGCCCGCCGTCGGTCATCGCGCAGGCAGACTACAGTATTCGGTGTCCGCCGAGCGGCGTCAAACTCTATCCGGACGGCGCGGGCCGGTCTGGACGCGCCGGCTCACCTCACGCGGGCGGAGACCTTCCGCAGGATCTCCTCCACCTGCTTCTGCTTCTCGGCGATCTTCTGCACCTGGAGCTTCAGCTCCGGCGTCAGCGTCTCCTGCGCCTGGCGGTCCAGATGGAACTCCGCCGTCCGCTTGTTCACCCGGAGCTGGAGCGCTCTCACCATCCTCAGCTCCGAGGAGGGCGCCAGGAGGGGAGCCGCACCGCTGCCCGTGCCCCGTCCCTGGTTGGGGTTGGGCGGAGGCGGATTCTGGCTCGCCTCGTCGAGGGCGGCGAGGATCTCCTCGATGGCCTTCTCGATGTCCTCCTGGATGCGCTGGGTGAGGGCGTCGGTCTGGATGCGGGAGAGGAGCCCCGCCGCGTTGTCGATGTCCGAGCAGATCTCCTCGACGATCTCGGGAAAGACGAGAGAGGTTCCGTCCTCGATCAGGAGGTCGCGGACGTCCTCTCCGATCTCCCGGAGCGTCGACTCCCGATCGGCGAGGGCCTCGGCCCTCTGGCGGTCCACGCGATCGATCTCCCTCGATCCCGCGCTCTCCGGCGACGCGAGCTGGAGCGCCCGGAGCTTCAGGTCGAGCGAATGCGTCTCGGCGCGGATCGCGCGCTGCTCGTCGAGCATCAGCGTGAACTTCTCCTTGAGATAGGCGATCAAGCGCTCGCGGAGCGCCTGCTGGAGCGCCTCGAGGGCCTCCTCGGTCCTCTCGCGTCCCTCGTTGAGATCCTCCAGCGCCTTCTTCTGCGAGCCGGAAGCTTCCCTCGCCCGGCCCTGGCCCAGGCTGCCGGAGGCCTCCTCCATGTTCTGCGAGGCGTCCTGGACGTCGCGGCGGCCGGGCACGTCGCCGTCCTCGGAGGGGACGAGCGGCGGCGGCTCCCTCATGAGCTGGGCGAGGCGGTCCGTCTCCTCCTTCGTCGCGTCCTGGTCCTCCTTCATCCGGTCGAAGTCGCGCTTCAGGCGCAGCTTCTCGCGCTCGTCCTTCGCCTCGTCGGCCGCCTCCTCGAGGTTCGCCCGCGCCTCGCTCGCCTCGCTCGCGGCGGTCTCCGCGTCCCCGTCCCGCATCGCCTCCTCCGCCTCCTTCATGTGCTCCAGGGCGCGCTCGAGCTTCTCGTCGTCGAGGACCGACCGGGGCGGCGGCGGCTCGTCGCGGGCGGCGGAGCCATCGTCCTCCTGCTGCCCCTGCTGCCCTTGCTGTCCCTGCTGTCCCTGCTGTCCCTGCTGTCCCTGCTGTCCCTGCTGTCCCTGCTGTCCCTGCTGTC
>JAFGKN010000464.1 GCA_016928605.1 Planctomycetota bacterium
CACACGTCGGGCTGCATCCCTACAAGGCCGATGTCTACTACGTGAATACCAGCGGGGACGACGCCGGCGACGGCCTTTCCGTGAGCGAGGCATGGAAATCCCCGGCGCGCGCGGTTTCCAGACTGAAGGCCGGCGATACGCTCTACATCTCGCCCGGCCGGTACGCCGGCGACCTGACCGTGGCTGCAAGGGATGTCAGCATCCGCGGACGCGGCATCGAGCCGGTGGTCATCGAGGGCGGCGTGCGGCTCGAGGACTGCGAGAACGTATCGGTCGAGCGCCTCGAGATCACCGGTCCAGTCGTCGCTGAGGGCGGCGAGGATATCGAGCTGGCGAGCTGCGTGTTTTCCGGACCGTCCGTCCGAGCCGAACGGGTCGACGGACTTCTCGTGACGCACAACCTGTTCGCCGGCTCTTTGGAACTGCGCGGCTGCTCCCGGGCGACGCTGTGCGGGAATCTGTATGCCTCGATGCCGGCTTTACTGATCGATTCGATGGACTCGATTCTCTATTCCTCCTACAACAGCTACCCGGATGGGACGCTCTGCTGGGAGGTCGGCGGAAAGGTCCTCTCGCTGGACGATCTGCGCCCGCGGCACGACGGGTACTCGGTGATCGCCGTTCCTGAACTCGACAAGACAGGCGGCGCCACGCTCGTCGCGAACGCGTTCCGCTTCGGCGGCCGCGGGCCTTTGAGCACGGCGATCGGCCCCTGCAGGGAATGGCAGCCGAGAGAGATGGATCTCGTGGGACCGTTCGTCAGGTCCAAGAGCGAAACAGGCGCCGACATCGAATGGTGGAGCACTCTTGCGGTCGAGGTGGATCTGCGCTGGGGCGATACGCCGCAATGCGTCCACCGGAAACGGATCCGGCAGAACGCTTTTTACAGCTACGGCCTTCCGGGGCTGCAACCCGGAAGGAAGTACTACGCCGAGGTGATTCCGGCGGCGCTCTCGCCGGGGTCGGATCCCGCGCGGCGGTTCAGGCTGTCGAAGCAGGCGACGATGCGTGTTGAATTCACCGCCGGGAGTCCCGCCGCCGCTCCGAGGACGTACCATGTCGCCCCCGACGGGGACGACGCGCGGGATGGCTCGAGCCGGCAGAGCGCGTGGAAGTCTCTTCAGACCGCCGCCGATCGCGTGCGCCCCGGCGATACGGTTCTCCTGGCAGGTGGAACATATCCCGGCACCTTCTACTTTCGAACGTCCGGCGAGCCGGGCAGGCCGATCACCTTGAAGGCCATGCCGGGCGAGAAGGCCGTGATCGACGGCATGGGCGAGACGCTCAAGGCTGGTTTCGTCCTCTACGGGAAGCATCACTACCGTCTGGACTCGCTCTATTTCAGCGGCTACGCCGGCATCGAGGACAATGTGGCCGGCGCCGAGTCGGGCGCGGTCATCGCCTCGGGCAGCGCGGACCTGAAGATCACGCGCTGCCATTTCAGCGGCGGGTGGGGGCGGTGTCTCGAGCTGCATTCCTGTAGTGGCGCGGCGGTACGCAACTGCGTCTTCATGCACAGCATGGAAGCCGTGATGATCTACCATTGCCCCCATCTGGTCGTGGAGAACAGCGTATTCATCGCCCCCCTGATCATCCACCTTCACGTGTACAACAACCAGGACGAGCCCGCCGCCGTCAGCCGCTGCATCTTCGGCGAGAACACGCGTCACAAGGTGCACATCTCCCCTCTCTCCATCGGCGGATCCATGTCCTGCAACTGCTTCTACGTGCGGTGGTCGCAATACGATCGCGAGCTCCTCGACGGGATGACGCTGCCGGAGTATCACGCCGCCCGCGGGGATACAGGCTCTCTGGCGGCCAATCCCTGCATGCCGGGCGCGCTCGGCTTCCGGCAGGGATGGCAGCAGATCGAGAACAGCGATTTTGACGGTCTGTTCGCAACGGATCCGGAGATCGTCCTGAGGGGCATCGGTTTGCAGCCGGAGGAGTTCAGCGGTTTCCATTTCTGGAAAGGGTGGCCGTACGACAAGGGATGGGCCGCGAGGGTCAAGGAGCGAATGACCGCTGCCGAGGAGCTGGCCAAGGTCGGAGAGAATGCCCAAGCGGTCGCCGCCTTCACGAGTCTCGCGCGGGAGATGCCAATGAGCGACCGGCTGAGGACCGATGTGCTGGATCGCGCCGCGCGATGCGCCGCCCGAGCGACGGACTATGCGCGCGCCATGGAAATCGCGAAAAGCATACCGCTCGCGCCGTTCGCGATGCGGCGCCAGATGGCGATCCTGGTCGAGCAGGAGAAGTACGCCGAGTTGATCGAGTCGTTCTCGGAGCAGGCGATGGGGAACAGCATCCACCTGACCTGGTGCTGTCCGGAGACCGAAGAGGTCATGGCCGACGGCCTCCATCATCGATCCATCGCTTATGCGGAAACCGGCGATCTCAAGGCGGCCGAGGCCGACAGGAGAGCGATGGTGGAGAAGGGAGACCGGTTGGGCTACAGCCCTGGTCCGACGGTCCTGGCGGTTGCCTGGAAACGGCTCGGCGATTTCTATCGAACGCGTCTCAGCGACGACGCGAGGGCGCTGGAAGCGTACCGCAAAGCGCTCGAGACGAAGACCCATCCTGAAATCCGCGCCGTTCTCGATGACGCCGATCGATCCGCCGCCGCGATCCAGCGGAAACACCAGAGAGAAGAACGGACCACAGATTTCGCAGATTGACGCAGATTCGTGGTGGGCATCTGGATGCGCTTGGCCCCCGGCCTCACCGTAGGAAAGAGCTTGGGCCGCCTGGTGCCCGATGAACGGCCCGCACTTCAGGACGACGAGAGATTCGCGGCCAGACCAGTCCGACCGGGTACTGACGATGTCCACGTCATAGCAGTGGAAGAGTCGGCAGGCGCACGGACGGTACTGGCGCCATGGTAGGATCGTACCAGGGGATGTTCAGCCAGGAGGCTCCGGTTGCGGCGACCTCCGCTCCGTCGATTTCCTGCGCCAGCCACTGGGCTTGCGGATCGAGATACTCGCGGGCCAGGCCGCGCAGCAGGCAGTCGGGAGCGTACGAGTGACCGCTCGGGCAGCTAGCGATATCAACGATAGAGCTGGATCGCGTCCACGCCTCGCGCGGTACACCGAGGTAGAGGGAATAGCGCGCTGTGCATCGCCATCACTCGTTGTCGGAGAGGTCGTCGCTCGGAAAGAGCGTAGTCCCAGCCTTTCTGGATCCGACCCTGTGTGCAAAGGTGGGCTGTCGAGCAAGAGCGCGGGGGGGCATCCGCAAGTCGCCTGGGCGACAAAGCTATCCACGCCATGGTGGCGCCAGGAGTCAGCGGGTGGCCTGAACGGTCACAGGGGGTGAAAGCTGCGAGCGACATCGGGGGCCGCGATTTGAAATCCGCCGCCGCCCGAGTACAGGGGGCATGGTAGACCAGTGGAGGGGCGACGAGCCGCCCCGGTCTGTCAAGCGCCCATCCGCGCGCAGGTCATCTCGTCATCGGTGGGATCCTCGCCGGGCGTTCCCTGGGGCGCGGGCAGAGGCTCTCCTCCGAGGTAGAGGAACTGCAGGATCGCGATCGGGTCGGAGACGTCGATCCGTCCGTCGTCGTTGGCGTCGGCGGCGTCAAAGCACGCCGGTCTCCGGCTGCCGAGGAAGAGAAAGCCGAGGATCGAGATGGCATCGCTCATCTCGACGGCATTGTCGGCGCTCGCGTCTCCGCGGATGAAGACCGTGACGTCGGGGACGATGTCGACGCGGCCGTTGACGAAGACGAAGGAGTGTACGAGTTCGGGGGGCAGACTTGTCTGCCCGACGGAAAGCGAGTTGTCGTATTGCCTATAACGCAACTCTCCCATGTGCCAGTCGTAGTATTCGCCTCCGTCGACGAAGCGCACCTCGCTCACTTGGATCGCCGCGTCAGGCCTCACCTGGAACCGAAAGTTGAGGAGAGTAAACTGGTCGTTCACCGGCAGGCAAACTAGAGGTTCAGTGCTCCAGGAAGAGTAGGTATAGCGCCCCGTCGCAAAGCCCTCCTCGAGACCTGAGCTGCCCGGGATGGAGTCCTCGTTGTCAATATAGCTGTCTTCCCTGTAGAGAGGCTGCCCATCGGGTCTCTCGATGACGGTTTCGATATCGACCAACCGGAGGACTTCCTCGTCGAAGTCAACGGAGAAGCGCGCCCCGGTACCGCAGGCGTGGTCGCTCATGCTGACGATGAAAGGTACCAGGACCTCGCTTCCCGGCGAGGCGCTGGTGTCGCCCAGCTCGAAAAGAACATCGAGAAGCTCGGTGCTCTGTGTTGTCGGGCCTGGGGCATCGAGGACGCACTCGGACTCCGCTATGTCTTCGAGGATCGTCAGGGTGCCCGCTGTCAGCGTCGGCTCGATGCGTCGGCCGGTGAAATGCTCGGCCATCTCGGCCCCGACGAGGGTGATCGGGTAGTCGCCGGCGGACGTTCCAGGCTTGAGACAGATGCGGACTTCCAGTGCGAGGCGGGTCTCGCGTGCAGGGATGTAAATACTGTTAACGAAGTTCGCCAGGAAGCCGACGTTCAGATGCCCCGTGGAATCGTCGGTCAGCGCTGCGAGGAAACCCGGCTCATAGTAGGCCCCGGTTAGATCGAAGAGTCCGTCGGGCGTCTGCTCGTAGCGCCCACCGATGCCGCCCAGGTCGAGCTCGGCAGAGTACCCGGCAAGGCGGTAAGAATTCGACATCCCGAGCACGATCGTCGCGCTCCGGTCCCCTCCGCCGGGGGCGACGGAGTCGAGCACCTCGATCGCCGCCTGCGGATCCTCGACCGGCGTGCCATCCCCGTAGGAGTCGCAGGGCCACCACTCATCGGCTTCATCCGCGTCGCTGTCATCGATGCCTGGTTGAGGAAAGGGGGCCGGTGGTGGAGCGTCTCCCAGCACGCGGTATCGAAGGACGTAGATTGCGTCTCTGATCATCACCTGTCCGTCGTTGTCGGCGTCCAGCGCATCGCCGCATTGGACGTCGAGGCCGGAGAGGAAGAGACTGCTGAGGATCTTGTGGGCGTCGGCGAACGTCACCTGGCCGTCCCCGTTCGCGTCGCCTCGGACGAAGTCGACGGCCGGGGCACGGGCACTGATGAGGAACGCGAAGGCCAGGGCTGCGAAGAAGAGCCATCCTGCCGAGCGGTTCATGGTCGTGCCTCCTTGGCGGAATCGTCTGTTCGTCTCGCCCTTTGAGTCCGGAGGGGGACCCACGCGGAAAGGGCGGCACGCGAGACTCCTTAGCAACCAGAGTACCACTCGATCTCCGATAGCCCGCACAACGTTGTCCTCGAAGAGGAGACGCTTCTGACGGCGGGAGTTACGGGAGGAGGCGCGCGGGGAAGACATCGAGGAGTGGGCCTTCGACGCCAGGGCGCCCTGGCGCTTCCCGGGGCCGTGCGCAGCGCCGCTGCACGGTCAGCGGGTTGCTGGCGAGACATTTGCAACCTGTGCCGGGAGACCGGACCGAGAAGTCCTGCGAACGCCGCCGCTCGAACGCAGAAACCGCTGACGTCTTCGAAGTTGCTGGACGAGGCGGGACGCAGGTGTAAAAGAGGGATGACAAGCGAGGCGCCTTTTTTTGCAGCCCGCCTGCAATCAGCGGGAGAATAGGACCGTGAAACCGGGGGATCTGGTCGGGGATCGGCTCCGGGCGACCGCTCCTCTCGGCGCGAGGGGCGAGGGCGCGAGCCTTCTCGTCTGTGAGCGGCGGAGAGGCCGGCGACGTCGCTGGGTGCTGCGGTGGATCCCGAGTCTGGTAGACACACCTCTGCGGGCCCGGGTTCGCCCGGATCTCCTCGATCTGGCCTCGCTGAAGCACGAGACGCTCGCGCTGCCGATCCGCTTCGGTCGCGATCCTCGCTCCGAGCGTCCGTTTCTCCTCCGTCCGTACATCGAGGGCTCGAATCTGCTCGTGGCCGCCCAGGCCCGGAGCCCAAGGGACCTTCTTCCCTGGATGGTCGCGGCGGCCGAGGCCCTGGGCATCCTGCACGCGGCCGGTTACTTGCACCGCGCGGTGAAGGCCGAGAACTTCATCGTCCCGCGCGCATCGCTGTTCGCCCGCTCATCCCGGACCGGGAGTGTGGTCCTTTGCGATCCCGCCATCCATCGCGACGGCCTCGAGGCTGGACCGCTCTCGAGCGAGTCCGCGGCTCCCGAGATCCGAGCGGGCGAGCCCGCCAGCATCGCCTCCGATCTCTACGCGCTCGGGGTCATCTTCTACCGCATCCTGACGCGGCGCAATCCCGGAGGCGGCGAGGGTGATCTTCCCCCTCCGCCGCGGCGCTGGAACCCCGAGATCCCGGTCGACCTCGAGCGATCGGTGATGAATCTCCTGCAGCCGGAGCCGGCGCGCCGCTACCGCGACGTTCCCACGCTCCTGGATGATCTGCGCTCTCTCTGCGGACCTCGCGCGCCCCATCTTCCCGCGCCGCCCGATGGCTTCCTCGGCCGCGGGGAGGAGCTCGCCCGGTGCCTCGCGCGACTCCAGGCGTGCAGAGAGCCGGTGGCCCTGGCGATCACCGGCGAGGCCGGCGTGGGAAGGAGCGCGTTTCTCGACCGGCTCGCGCTCGAGGTCCAGCTCGACGGCTTCTCGACGGTCGCCGTGCGCTGCTATCCCGAGACGTCGAGGCCGCTGGGCGCCATCCACGACCTCGCCGAGAAGATCATCCCGCCGGGCATCGCGGGGCGTTCCCTGCGGGCTCGCTGCCGCAAGTGCCTGGCGCCCGCGGAGAGACAGGCGGTCTCGGCGTCGGCGCGCGGGACGATCGATCCCCGCCGTCGAGCCGCCCTGCTGCGCGAGCTCGTCTCCATCTTCTGCGATGCCGCCGCAGGCAGCCGCACGCTGCTCCTCGTCGACGACGTCCACCTGGCGGATTCGCTGATGATCGAGCTTCTCGCCGCGCTCGTCTGTGAGATCGGCTTCGCCGCGAGGCGCGAGACTCCCGCCGAGACGCCTCCCCCCTCGCTCGCGGTGTCCCTTCCCGGCGAGAGCGCATCCCGCTCGGGGCTCCGTCCTCTTCTCGATGCGCTGCAGTCGCCGGGAGGGCCGCATCTCGTTCTCGATCTGCCCCCTCTCGGGCGGGACGCCATCGAGGAGTGGCTCGGGATGGCGCTCGGGACGGAGGACGAGGAGCGGGAGCGCATCCTCGGCTTCTGCCCCGATGGCGGGAATCCCTTCGAGATCCGGGAGGTCATCCGCCTGGGGCCTTCCGGCGTCGGCATCGCTGCTGCGGCGGGCAGCGATCTAAAATCGATGCGCCTCGAGTACATCGCGTCGCTCACCGGCGAGCGGAGGGAGACGCTCGAGCTCCTCGCCGTTCTGGGACGTCCGGCGTCGACGGATCTCCTCGCCGCACTGGTGAAGACGGCCGCAGTGAAGCTGAGGATGATCGCCGAGCCTCTCGTTCGCGAGGGTACCCTTGGCGAAGAAGGCGGCGTCTGGTTCTTCCAGCACAACTCGTTTCAAGCATGGCTGCTGCGAACCCTTCCGGAGAAGAGGTCGAAGGCGCTCCACCGAAGAGTCGCCGAGATCCTCGAGCGGAGAGGAGAGGGAGCGGTCGAGGAGGTCGCGCGCCACTGGCTCGATTCGGAAACTCCTCGCAAGGGAGTCGATGCCGCGCTGAAGGCAGCACGAAGGCATCTCGCGGCCCACGAGGCGAAGCGCGCCCTCCGTTTCTATCCGAGAGTGCTTGCGCTGCTGCCTCCCGATCCTGCGCCGCGGCGGCGCGCGGTGGCCGAGGAGACAGCCGAGGCGTTTGCCCGGACGGGCGACTACTCGCGAGCGATCGAGATCCTGACGGAGCTGCTGGACGCGTCCCGGGACGACCGCGACGCCGGCCGGCTGCACGGCCGGATCGGCGTCTACCATCACCAGACCGGCAATCTACCGCGATCAGTATCTCACCTGGAGCAAGGAAAGGGGTTGCTGCAGCGCTTTCGAGGCAGGGACGTGCTGCGGCAGAGACTGCGCATAGAGTCGGAGCTCGCGGAGATCGCCAGCCATCAGGGGCGCTACGACCGAGCCGAGGAGATCTGCCAGGACGCGCTCGCGCAGCTGGTGAAGAGCGGGAAGGCGAGAGAGGACCCCGAGGTCCGCCGGGAGGAGATGGTGCTCCTGGAGACTCAGGCGCACTTCAGACTGCGCCGGTTTCAGTTCCGCGAGGCGCGGGAGTACTTCGAGAGGAGCCTCGAGCTCAGCGAGGAACTCGAGGCCGCGCCGGAGAGGGGGCTGATCCTCAACAACCTCGGCATCCTGCACAACCAGGAGAACCGCTTCCCGCAGGCCATCGAGTGCTACCGCAAGGCGGAGAAGATCTCTGCGCGGCTCGGAGACGCGCAGAGCCTGGCGGCCATCCATTGCAACCTCGCGGTGCTTCACGCCAAGACGGGAGACGTGGACGCCGCGGACGAGGCGATCCGGCGGGCGGCCCGCAGCGAGGCGCAGTGCGATTCCCGCCGGGCGCGGTTCCTCAGGCTGCACAGCTCCGGCCTCGTGAACCACCTCTCCGGCCGATACGCCTCCGCCGTGGAGTGCTTCCGGGCCGCCATCGACCTCGGGTCGATGCTCAAGGATCAGCACACCGTCGCCTTCGATCTCGTCTACCTCGGCGAGTGCCACATCTATCGCGGGGAGGGAAGATCAGCCCAGGCGGCGCTCGATCAGGCCCTTTCCATCGGATCCGCGCTACCCCCGCCGGTCATGCTGATGGTGAAAGCGAGGAGCGGACTGCTCGCCGCCCTGCGAGGGGAGGTGCGGGAGGCGCAGACAGCGTGGGCCGGCTTCGAGGAGACTCCGTCGCGGGAGATCGGATACCTCGATGCCGGCAACCGGCTCTTCGTGGGATGGTCGCGCAGGCTTTGCGGTCTCCTCGACGAGGCGGAAGCGGACCTCGAGTACGCGCGCGCCTTCTTCTCGCGCAAGAAGCTCCAGCCGGCCGAGATTCACGCCGCGCTCGAGCTGTCCGCTTGCGATCTCGACGCCGGTCGCGCCGCTCGCGCTGAGAGGCGGCTCGCCGCGCTGCGTTCACGCTTCACCTGCGGCCAGGGTGTGCTCAAGAATCCAATGCTCGCGGCGCGCTTTCTCGCCGCGCAGACGCGGCTCCTTCTCGAGATGGCTCCCCCGGATTACCAGGAGGCGTCAACGGTCCTCGTCGAGGCGGAGAGCTACCTCATCGGACGGCATCTCCAGGAGCTCGAGTCGCAGGTGAGACAGCTGAAGCGGAGGCTGCACGTGGCGACCCTCGAGAGCGGTTCTTCATCCCTGATGCCCCAAACGCTCTCTCGCTACTCCCTGGACGGCGTCGACCTCCTGAGCTTCCTCAAGACCTCGGCCGCCGATCTGGTGCGTCGATTCGAGGAAGAGATCGGCAGCGAGCGCGCGGAGAGCCTGCGGCATCACCTGCGGGACTTCGAGCAGCACCTCGACGAGACGCGTCGCCGTCTCGAGGGACGATCTCCGGCGATCGGCGAGCTGGTGCGGAGCGACGCGCTCATCGGACGCTCGGTCGCCATGCGCCAGGTCGTCTCGCTCATCCGCCAGATCGCCCCCTCTCACGTGCCAGTGCTGGTGCGCGGCGAGACGGGCACGGGCAAGGAGCTCGTCGCGCGCGCGATTCACGGCGAGAGCCCGCGGAGCGCGAAGCCGTTCGTGTCGCTCAACTGCGCGGCGCTGCCGGCGGAGCTGCTGGAGGCCGAGCTCTTCGGACACGAGCCGGGAGCCTTCACGGGGGCCGAGGAGGAGAGGGAGGGCCTTCTTCGAAGCGCTCGAGGAGGGACCTTCTTCTTCGACGAGGTGGGGGACCTGCCGTTTCCACTCCAGGCGAAGCTCCTGCAGCTCCTCGACCGGTCGAAGGTGAGACCTCTCGGCGGGACGGAGGAGATCGCGATCGACGTGCGTTTCATCTTCTCGAGCCATCGCGACCTACCAGAGATGGTGAAGAGCGGCGAGTTTCGTCAGGATCTCTTCTATCGCCTCGGCAGCTTCGAGATCTTCATCCCGCCGCTTCGGGAAAGGCTGGAGGATCTACCCGAGCTCGTGAACCATTTCCGGTCCCTGGTGAAGGGCGAGGGAGGCCATCTGGCCTTCGACCCTGAGGTGCTGAGGCGGCTGGCGAGCCACAGCTGGCCAGGGAACGTGCGCGAGCTTCGGAACGTCGTCTTCCGCCTGGTACTGACGGCGGGGGACGACGTCAGCGGTGAAGACGTCACGCGCGCGATGGGACAGTCTTCCCCCGAGGGACTCTTCTCGACGGCGCTCCTCCGCGGGAGGTCCTTCGAGGAGCTGCAGAGCGAGCTCGAGCGCGAGTATCTCGCCCAGCTCCACGCCGACTGCGGAGGCGACCTGAAGGCGATGGCGCGGCGGCTCGGCATCAAGCTTCGCGCGCTCTACGACCGCTTCAAGCGGATAGACCTCCGTCCGCGCGACCTGGCGCGAGGAGATGCTGGTTCGGGGGGCGCCGGCGGGGCTGCCGATCACGGCCCGCCGGCCAGACGGGACGATGCCGAGGGAGCAGGGGAATAGCGCTCATCCCGGGATTTCGGGGCGACGCGGCGGCAGTCTCTTTCTGTGGATCCGCTGCGGGTCGACCGGTAGAGTGGCCGAGACCGGCGCGAGCGCGACCGGGTCGAGAGATCGAGCCCAGCGCATGAGACGAATCGCCATCCCCTGCCTGATCGGATTGATGTGCGGAGCCGCGGGCCTCGCGGAGGAGACGCCGCTCATCTTCGCGGGCTCGGCAGGGAACGACCTCTGCGTGGTGGCGCGCGACAGCGGCGTCTCGATGCTGCGGTTCGACGGTGTCTCGCAAGCGCTCGAGCGGGCGCCGCGAGGAGCGGGCGTCCTGATCCTGGCGGATGGGTATCCGAGCGCCCCCACCGAGATCGAGCCCGAGGAGTTCCGCACCGCGCGCGAGAAGGATCTCCGCCTCTACGTGGAGTACCCGGCGAGCCTGCCCGGCATGCGCGTGGAGAAGCCGGTGCGGGCGCGCCTCGAGCGCGGGGTGGTCACGTCGGATGCGTTCCGTCCCGCGCTCGAGAGGCTGGATCTGGTGGTGATCCACGACTGCCACTACGTCCCCGTCGAGACGGCTCCGGATCCGCATCTCGCCCTCGCGAAGGTCGCGGGATTCGACACGGCGGCCTACGGCATCGACGATGTGAAGGTCCATCCCCTTCTCTTCGAGATGCCGGGGAGGCAGATCCTCGTCTCGACGACGAAGCTCAGCCAGTTCGTGACGGCGCGCTACGCGACGAAATCCGCTCTGCAGGCGGTCTGGAGGATGGTCTTCGGCTGGCTGCGGCCGGAGGCGCGGGCGATCACGCTCGAGTGGACGGAGACCGTCAGGCCCACGTACTCGAGGGACGCCGTCCTGCCCGCGGACGCGGCGCGGCGGGCCGTCGTGCGGGGAATCGACTGGCACTCGCGCGCCAGGATGCTCGTGCATGCATCCTGGGAGGATCTCTACACGCGGTATCGCGAGGATGGCACCGTGGCGCCTGCCGATCCGGTGGGGCCGCGTCCCTCGGACGAGCTGCCCGCCGGCGACGGTGAGTGCGGAGTGCTCGAGGGCGTCAGCTCGAGGATCCGCTTCGACGGAGAGCAGCCCCTCCGCTGGTGGTTTAGTGCCGGATTTCACAAATTCTTGTGCACCTGGCCGGCGCTTTCGCCCGCCAGCTGCGTCGCGAATGCTCGACGATCGACTCCGTTAAG
>JAFGKN010000465.1 GCA_016928605.1 Planctomycetota bacterium
CTCGGGATGGAAGGTTCCTCCAGGAGACAGTTCCTTCTCCGCTGAAGAGTACGATGCGCCGAGCCCATCCGTCGCCTCGGGCTCCCGTCTCGCGGTCCCGGCCCGGGCCGATAATCCGCCGGCCGGAGGCACCGGGGCGATCGCGGCCCCGGGTGGACGAGGGGCGGGGAGCGGGGAGCGGAGACCCGCAGGGCGAGCCGGGGGGAGCCCCAGAGCCGCACGGCACGTGGCGCTTGACAGCCGACCGTCGACATTTTATAATTCCGATCGACTTGGTGAGGTATCCCCATGGTCCTATCCCGCAAGAACCGTTACGCTCTCCGCGCATTGCTGGAACTCGCCAAGCGCCATGGGCAGGGGCACTGCAAGGTGGCCGACATCGCCCGGGCGCAGTCGATCCCTCCCCGCTTCCTCGAGGTGATCCTCAGCCAGCTCAAGCAGGGCGGCTTCGTCGAGTCGCGGCGCGGGAGCGAGGGAGGCTACGTCCTGGCCCGCGCGCCCGCGGCGCTCACCGTCGCCGAGGTGCTCTCCTTCCTGCAGGGGAGCGCCGAGGCCGTCGAGCCGGCGGAGGACGATGGTGCGCTGCCTCCGAGCGAGGTCTATGCCTTTCGCCCCCTCTGGAGGCTGCTCCAGGAGAGGGTCGGCGAAGTGCTGAGGACGACGACGTTCCAGGACCTGCTCGAGAGCGAGTTGCGCGGGTCCGGTCAGGCGACCTTGAACTACAACATCTGATTCTGGAAGGAGTCGCGCATGGCGAGCTTCTACACGGACAACTCACTCTCCATCGGCAAGACCCCTCTCGTGCAGCTCAACCGCCTGGCGAAGGGAGCCCGGGCGCGCGTCCTCGCCAAGATCGAGGGGCGCAATCCCGCCTACTCGGTGAAGTGCCGCATCGGCGCCTCCATGGTCTGGGATGCCGAGAAGCGGGGCATCCTCAAGCCCGGAGTGGAGGTCATCGAGCCGACGAGCGGCAACACCGGCATCGCGCTCGCCTTTGTGTGCGCCGCCCGCGGATATCCCCTGACGCTCACGATGCCCGAGACGATGAGCATGGAGCGGAGACGGGTGCTGGCGGTCTTCGGGGCCAACCTCGTTCTGACTCCGGGGGAGAAGGGGATGCCCGGCGCGATCGCGAAGGCCGAGGAGATCGCCGCGAGCGATCCGGATCGGTACTTCCTGCCGAACCAGTTCAAGAATCCGGCCAATCCGGCGATCCACGAGAGCACGACCGGTCCGGAGATCTGGGACGACACGTCGGGCGAGGTCGATGTGCTGGTCTCCGGAGTCGGCACCGGCGGAACGCTCACGGGGATCTCGCGCTACATCAAGCAGACGAGGAAGAAGCCGATCCTCTCGGTCGCGGTGGAGCCGGCGAGCAGCCCGGTGATCACCCAGGCTCGGACTGGCCGCGAGCTCAAGCCGGGCCCCCACAAGATCCAGGGCATCGGCGCCGGCTTCATCCCCGAGACGCTGGACGTCCGTCTCGTCGACCGCGTCGAGACGGTGACGGACGACGAATCGATGGAGACCGCCCGCCGGCTCGCGAAGGAAGAGGGCATCCTCTGCGGCATCTCCTGCGGAGCCGCGACTGCCGCTGCGCTCCGGCTCGCGCAGGACGAGGCGTTCGCCGGCAAGACCATCGTGGTCGTGCTGCCCGACTCCGGAGAGAGGTACCTCTCCACTGCGCTCTTCGAGGGCATCGCTTGAGCTGCGGCGGCCGTCCGGCGGAGTCGCTCGGCCGACCTTCCGCCTCGCCCCGCCGGCATCCTCCGCGAGCAGCGGCTCGCCGGAGCGGCCGGCGTTCAACGGATCCGCACGTACTGGCCGCCGTGGTCCACCGAGAGCTTCTCGAGGAACTTCTCCTCGGCTCCGCGGAAGCCGAGGCAGAAGATCCGCACGCCGCGCAGGAAGTTCAGCTCGGCCACGCGCCCGTGGATCTTCTCGATGAGGTCTCTCGCGTCCGGGGGCAGCGAGGAGCTGTCGGTGGTGCCGCCCACGTGAGTCGGAGCGCCGTCGGTGAGCAGGTAGATCGTGTCGATGTCGAGGTCGGTGAAGGCCTCCTCGATGGCCATGTCGGTCACGGTGATGCCCTCCGCCTCGAGCTCCTCGATGAACTTCGCCGCCGCCTCCTTCGCCTCCTTCGTCGCCCTCACCATCAGCTTCTTCCAGGGGCGGACATCGCTCGAGTAGGCGATCAGATTGAAGCGGACGTCGTCGGGAAGAGAGCGCACGACGCGGGTCAGCTCCTTCTTGGCGCGACGGATGCGGCGCCGGCTCTCCCGCATCTCCTCGTCCATGGCGCGACGGCGGGGATCGCCGACCACCGTGCGCCCGCTGGGCCCCTGCGCGAGATCATCCGCCGGGGGCGGATCGGGGATCACCATGCTGCCGGATACGTCGAGGATGAAGACGATGTTCTTCCCGGTGACGGCCGCGCCGAAGAGCGTGATCTCCGTCAGCCCTGGCTTGCCGCTGGATCCGGGCGGGCGGAAGAAGTCCTTCGACTCCTTCCTCGTCTCGACGTAGTTCTTCCAGTCGATCGCAGCCGGCAGATCCACGCCCAAAAGCTGCTGGAGAGCGCTCCGGAAGGCGAAGAGCGTCCGGCTCCATTCGCTGGACTCCTCGTCCGACCTCGCCCGCTTGCCCCGCGACTCCTCCAGCGCCAGGAACCGGGCGACGATCCGCTCGACGACGGGGATCTTGCGGTCGCGCGCGAGGTAGTGGAGAGCTCTCCGGACGACCGCGGGCGACTCATCGTGCAGGGCATCGAGGCAGCAGGCCTCGAGATCGAGGTCGCTGTGGAGGGCGGCGACGTCGATCGCGAGGAGGCGCGCGCGCCACGCCCGCCCCCTTCGCCGCAGGGAGTCGAGCTCCCGGATGGCGCTCTTGTCGGAGATCCTGGAGAAGGCCGCCGCCGTCCTCTGGTGGAGGTAGTGGAAGGCGCTCCACTCCTTCCTGGCGCAGAGCTCGTCGGCGAGCCGGGCGTAGCTCTCGACCGCCAGCCTCACCGATCGGGAATCCTCGCCGGAGAGGACCTCTGCAAGCGCGTCGAGAAAGCCCGTCACGTCCAGGTCCCGCACCGACTGCGAGAGCTGCTGCGCCGCCTCGCGCCACGCGCCGCTCGAGCTCTGGCCGGCGAGCGGGCCAGCTGCCGTCAACAGCACCATGGAGAGAGAGACAACCCGAAGCCTCGAGAGAACAGACAACATGACCATACCCATGTCTTGTGGAAGGAAAAAGGAGATCAGCGGTCGCGCGGGACGGCCAGCATGCGCTCGAGACTCCGTCGCGCGCCGGCGGCGACCTCCGGATCGACCTCGATCTCGAACACGTCCTCCTCGAGCGCTCGCTTCACGAGAGGGAGGTCTATCATCTTCATGTACGGGCAATGCAGGCGGCAGCCGATGCAGCCGTCCGCCATGACGAACTCCTTGTCCGGATAGACCTGCTGCAGGCGGTACACCATGGCCCACTCCGTCGCGATGATGAACGTCTGCGCCTCCGGGTGCCGGGCCACAGCGTCCACCATGCCGGAGGTCGAGCAGATCTCGTCCGCCATGTCCAGGACATCCTCGCGGCACTCGGGGTGAGCGATCACCACGGCCCGCGGATGCGTCTGGACCGTCTTCTCGACGCTGATGCCCCGGAGCACGTCGTGCGTCGGACAGCAGCCGTCATACAGGACGATGTCCTTCTCGGGGACCTGGCGGGCCACCCAGCGGCCCAGGTTCCGGTCCGGAGTGAAGAGGATCTTGTCCTCCCGCAGGCTGCGCACCACGGAGACTGCGTTCGCAGAGGTGCAGCAGATGTCCGAGAGGGCCTTCACCTCCGCCGACGAGTTGATGTAGGTGACGACCACGTGGCCGGGATAGCGCTCCTTCCAGTCCTGGAGAGAGTCGGCGGTGATCGAGTCGGCGAGGGAGCACCCCGCCGCGAGGCTCGGCAGGAGCACTTTGCGATCCATGTTGAGGATCTTCGCCGACTCGGCCATGAAGTGAACGCCGCAGAAGACGATCCGCTCGGCGTCCGTCTCGCGCGCCTTGATCGCCAGAGCGAGCGAATCGCCGAGGATGTCGGCGACCTCCTGCACGGCCGGAAGCTGATAGTTGTGGGCCAGGATGACCGCGCTGCGGGCGCGGGCGAGCTGTCGGATCTCTCCCTGGAGGCGCCGCACATCCTCGATATCCTCCGGGCGCACCGTCCAGGTCGGCGGAGTGCAGAAGTCGGCCAGTGAGGAGCTCGCAGTCCGCTCCTCCGCAGCGGGGCCGGCCGACGGGATGGTTGTTGCGTCGCGGGTCATCGATCATCCTCTCCGGAGATTTTCGCGTGGGGATCGGGGGCGACCTCGCCGGTGCCGCCCGGAAACACCCGCCAGAACTCCTTCTTGATCAGGCTGGTGATCATCGCGCTCTTCGAGAAACCGTGGTACTCGGCCAGCCTCTCGAGCATGGCGAGCTCTCTCTCGGTGGCGGTGAACGTGCGGACTGTCTTCACGGTCAGTGCATCCGGGGGGCTTGCATCTATACAGACGGTGTATACGGATTGTATAGTGACGCCCGGGAACTTCAACCGATCATCTCCAGGCAGCCGAAGATGAAGAGACTCCTGAGGACGCGACAGAAGCTGGGGAAATACCGCATCGAGGGACTTCTGGCCCGCGGGGGCTTCGCGGAGGTCTACCGTGCGGTCGATACGATCGAGGGGATGCGCGTCGCGCTCAAGATCCCTTTCTCGCATCTGGTCGACAAGGAGCTGATCAGCAGCTTCCGCAAGGAGGTGCGGATCACGGCGAAGCTCGACCATCCGAACGTGCTTCCGATCAAGAACGCTGCGTTCATCGACGATCACTTCGTCGTCGCCTCCCCTCTCGGCGAGCGCACCCTCGCCTCGCGGTTGAAGAGCCGGATGTCCGCCCGATTGGCGCTCGAGCTCGCCGAGCAGATGATCGAGGCCCTCGCGGTCGCCCACCGCCACAAGATC
>JAFGKN010000060.1 GCA_016928605.1 Planctomycetota bacterium
CAGGACTCCCCAGGAAGCCCCATCTGCCCCGCTATACGGCGATCCGGCTCAGATCTCGGCGGCCCCAAACGAGTTTTGCCGCGGCACAAGGAAGGATTCACCACTGAGACACTGAGGACACGGGGGGGAGGAGGCTCCTCTCCGTGCCTCTGCGCCTCCGTGGTGACTTCTTCTTGCAAGGGCGAGACACGGGTTGCGGCTGCCGCTGCGGCTGCGGCTGCCGCTGCGGCTGCGGCTGCCGCTGCGGTTTCCCATGTGGTTGCCGGTGCGGCTGCGGCTGCGGCTGCGGCTGCGGCTGCGGCTGCCGATGCGGTTGCCGCTCGGGCGGCTGCACGGCGGAGGCCCATCGCGCGTCTGGCCGTGATCGGCTACACTGATCGCGAGCGAAAACGCGCGCGGGAGGCAGCCTCTCGCGCCGGGAGAACCGACCCGCGAGGAGAAGCCACATGAGAACGCCGAGCTTTCTGTGCCTGCTGTCCATCTGCCTGCCGGGCGTCTCTGAACGCGCCGCGGCAGCCGCCGACGTCCATGTCTCGCCGCGCGGCGACGATCACTTCAGCGGCAAGCTCGCCGCGCCCACTGCGGATCGCAGCGACGGGCCGGTGGCGAGCATCCGGCGCGCGCAGCAGCTCGCCCGCGAAATCCGGCGGAGCGATCCGGATCGCCGCCGGCCCATCACCGTCGAGATCCGCGGCGGCAGCTACTTCCTCGAGGCGCCGATCCTCTTCGAGCCGGAGGACTCGGGCACCGCGAGCTCGCCCGTCATCTACCGCGCGGCCGAGGGAGAGCGCCCGGTCCTCAGCGGCGGCCGGAGGATCTCCGGCTGGACGAGGGGCGAGGAGGGACGGTGGCGAGCGCAGATCGAGGATGCGAAGGGCGGAAAGTGGGTCTTCTCCCAGCTCTTCGTCGATGATCAGCGGCGCTTCCGCCCGCGTCTGCCGAAGGAGGGCTACTACTCGATCGCCGAGGAGCTTCCCCCCTCGCCCCGCGCGGGCGACCGCGGCCATGACACCTTCGGCGTCTCGCCCGGCCAGCTCCGCGCCGACTGGAAGAACCTCGGCGACGTCGAGGTCGTGGCCTTCCACCAGTGGTCGGCCTCCCGCATGCGCATCGCCGGGATCGACGCGGAGAAGAACTCGGTCTCGTTCACCGGCCACACACTCTCGAGCGGCTGGTGGGGCAAGTACCTGAAGGGCCACCGCTTCTTCGTCGCGAACGTCGCGGAGGCGCTCGACAGGCCCGGGGAGTGGTATCTCGATCGGCCCGCCGGCGAGCTGACCTACATCCCCCGCGAGGGAGAGTCGCCCGAGAGCACCGAGGTCATCGCTCCTCGGCTCGACCAGCTCGTCATCGTCCGCGGCGACGTGAAGGAGCGGCGCTGGGTGGAGCACATCCGCCTCCAGGGTCTGACCTTCGCCCACACGCGCTGGAGCCTGCCGCCGGAGGGACAGGCGTTCCCGCAGGCGGACATCGGCCTCTCGGCCGCCATCACCGCGCGAGGCGCGCGCGACGTCGCGATCAGCGGCTGCGCCGTGCGGCACACCGGGGGCTACGCGATCGCCTTCGGCTCCGGCTGCCGCAACAACCGAGTCGAGGACTGCGAGCTCGTCGACCTGGCCGGCGGGGGCATAAAGATCGGCCACGAAGGAACCGGAAGCTGGGGCGATGTCGGCCGCGTCCCCGAGGATCCCGAGGAGATCGTCTCCCACCACACCGTGCGCAACTGCCTCATCGCCCACGGCGGAAGGCTGCACCCCGCGTCCGTCGGCGTCTGGATCGGGCACTCGCCCCACAACACCGTCGAGCACAACGACGTCTTCGACCTCTACTACACCGGCTTCTCGGTCGGCTGGATCTGGGGCTACCGCGACAGCCACGCGCACCACAACCGGATCGCGTTCAACCACGTCCACACGATCGGCCAGGGCGTTCTCTCGGACATGGGGGCCATCTACACGCTCGGCGTCTCCCCCGGCACGGTGATCGAGAACAACCACTTCCACGACGTGAGGTCGTTCAGCTACGGCGGCTGGGGCCTCTACACCGACGAGGGCTCCTCCGGCATCCTGATGCGCAACAACCTCGTCTACCGCTGCTCGAAGGGCGCGTTCCACCAGCACTACGGGAAGGAGAACCGCATCACCAACAACATCCTCGCCTTCTCCGAGGAGCACCAGATCCAGCGGACGCGCACCGAGGAGCACATCTCGTTCTTCTTCGAGAAGAACATCGTCTACTGGGACAACGAGAGCCCGCTCCTCGGCGGCAACTGGAAGGACAACAACTTCCGGCTCGACCGGAACATCTACTGGAACGTGGGAAGGCCGATCGTCTTCCCGGGAGGGCTGAGCATCGAGCAGTGGCGCGAGGAGCGGAAGCAGGACATCCACTCGCTCATCGCCGATCCTCTCCTCGCAGATCCGAAGAGCGATGACTTCCGGCTGCGGGACGGCTCACCCGCGCTCGGCCTCGGATTCGAGCCCTTCGACGCATCGCTCGCCGGGAGGAAAACGCCCCGCCGGCTGACCGCCGGCCTGCCGGCGGTGCCGAGGGGCTTCGACTGAGCGCCGAGCTTCACAAGCTCTTGCGCAGGGGGGCGATGCCAGGCCAGGCTCTGGCTCGAGAGAGAAGTCCCGTGGAGCTCGCGCGGTCGCCCGCGGATCTCCACGCTATGGAGCACAGGCGCTCACCTCGCAAGTCAGCTCTCCCGGCGGGGGCGGCGCGGCACCGCACTCCGGGAAGGGAGGCGGTGGAGCAGGTCCGCCGAGGAAGAGATACGCGAGGAGGTAGATCGGGTCGGAGATGTTGAGATCGCCGTCTCCGTTGGAATCGCCGGCCCGCAGGCAAGGGAGG
>JAFGKN010000466.1 GCA_016928605.1 Planctomycetota bacterium
AGAACACGGACATCCAGGGGCTGGCCTTCGATGAGGTCTCGCCGGATGCGCCGCGCCTCCTCGTCCTCGACGGCGCGGGCAAGGTGTTCGCGTACCGACTGAAGGAGGATGCCGCGGCGGGGATCGACGAGCTCGAGCTGCTCCGGGTCCTCGCCCTGCCAGCCGGCGCGGACGGATCGACTCCAGCCAGCCCGCGCGGCCTCGCGCTCAGCATGGAGAGAAGCCGAGAGGTCCTCTACTACCTGAGCTGGTCCCGGAGCCCGGACGCCGTCGCATCGCGGCTCTGGCGGTGGAGTCCCCACGGCGGAGATCCGATCGCGATCGACATCTCCATGCATCCCTTCCGGATCGGCGACCGCGAGGTTCACGACATGGCCTTCGACCGGGGCAACCTCTGGATCTCCTTCGACGCGACCGGCTACTCGAGCGGCGACCTGCGCGTCCAGCGGGGCATCCTTCACCTCCGGCGCAGCCCGGCCGAGGGCGGGAGGATCGAGTTCGTGAGGCACCTCCCGGACTCGGGCAAGGAGCCGTCGCACGGCGTGGCCACCACGGAGCTGGGTGGCGTCCGCTACCTCTGGGGCACCATCGGCGGAGAGTCCATCTACGCGGCGGAGGCCGCGACAGGGCGTGGCATCTTCTATTTCGACCGCCCGCGCTCGGCGGCCGGCGGCGTCCCCTGCCGGGGCCTCTGCTCTGGCCGCGACTCGCTCTGGATCGGCGAGAACCGCAGGGGACCGGCGCTGGTCCATCGCGTGAACGTGACGAGAAACCTCGACGCGCGGCGCGAAGGTCCGCGCAGCCTCCGCCGCCTCGTCATGGAGATCGACACGGAGCCCGAGAAGGAGGTGGGCTCCGCCGGGGCGGGGAAGGTATCCCACTTCTATTCGCGGCCGTGCGCTTACGAGCAGCTCCACAACCAGGGGGTCTGGCTGGAGACGGAGGAGGTCACCGATCTCTCCGGAGCGACGAACGCAGCGATCAAGAGCATCACGCACGACCCCGCGGGGGACGTCTCGAGCCGCCAGCATCTGCGCCTCGTCGAGTACGCCGATGCGCCCGCGAGGTCCTACTCCTCGCGCTACGAGGTCGATCTCTGGCTCAACTCCTGCCGGAGGTTCATCTACCCCCACCGCGCGAACAGGGACCGGAAGGCCCTCGAGGGCACGAGCTACCTCGCGGACGATCCCGTCCTCTACAACCTGAAGGACAGGAAGACGTACAACGACTTCTTCAAGCGGGTCAGGGCGCACATCGAGACGAAGTACGGCGCCCCGGCGGACCTGGAGAATCCCTACTGGGCGGCGCGCAACGCCCTCGAGTACATCCAGGACAGCTACTACTATCCCAGCAGGCCGAAGGGAGTGCCCGCCTCCGTCGACTATGACCGCGATCATTACGATGCCAACCCCGGCAACCTGAAGATCGAGCTCTCCGCGCGGGAGTACGACAGGACCCAGATCATCGCCTGCTCCGGGACGAGCGTGATGCTGGCGGGGGCGATGCGGCACCTGGGGATCCCGGCGCGCTGGCTCGGCACCGGAACGCAGCAGGGGCCTTCGAGCTGGGATGCCAACGACAACGGCCTCCTCGACGAGGGCGAGTCCGCGCCGTGCACCAACGGGCATCGCTACACGCAGGTCTGGCTCGGCAGCGACTACGGCTGGGTCTGCTTCGATGCCACGCCGTCCAAGCCCGAGCTCAACGACTACGATCCGCCGCCGCCGCTTCAGCCGCAGCACCGCTACATGAGCCGGGCCGCCGCGGGCCACATGGTGGAGAGGCGCATCGTCTTCAACGCGGGATCCGAGCTTCTCCTGCCGCTCTACCGGGACTTCGAGTACGACGAGCTCCTGGCCGTCGACAACAACTGCGGCGGAGACCAGCGATACAACCTGCAGGGGAGGTTCGAGAAGCCGGAGCTCTGGAAGCTGGCGAGACAGCGCATCGAGCTGAAGAACTCTTGCTTCCTGCGGGACATCGCGCTCTCCCGGAGCGGCGGCGCGGCGAAGGTGACCTGGAGGCTCGCCGGCGCGTGGGAGCGCGATCCCGGGGCGACCGTCTCGATCCACCTGCAGAGGATCGATGTCCAGAGCGGCAAGGCGAGGGATGCGGAGATGCTGGCCGCCCGCATCCCCGCGACCGCGTGCGAGGCGGCCGTGGATCTCGCCGGCCACCGCCGAGGGCGCTTCCGCATCATCATCCGCAAGGACGGCGACGAGCAGACCGGCGGCCAGTCGGAGGTGCTCGACATCGACTGAGTCCGGCTGAAAACCATGGAAGACCCTGGATGGCTGTTCGTTGGATTCTTGCAGTTTGACGCGATGTTGCTCTTCTGCTCATCGAGGCGATGGAGTTCAAGTGCACCACGGAGACACTGAGACACGGAGAGCCAGTCACAGGACTGTCCTGACGCACTCGGCGCGTCCGCGACTCCGTGGTACGTTTCTCACCTGGAAACAGGAACGAGTCGAGATGCACCACGGGCCGTGCTGCCCCTGCGTTTGGAAGCATCCCCTCCTTCCGAGGAGGAATGACGCATTGGTGCGGGTGCATTTGTGCCAAACCGATATCCGAATCAAACTGAAACGGTGGAAAGAAACCCGAAGGTGGGTTCACGACGGGGGCACGGGAATCGCGGAGAACCCACATCTCTTCTCCGTGTCTCCGCGTCTCCGTGGTGATCCC